>CAMFDH010000050.1 GCA_945949035.1 uncultured Actinomyces sp. | reverse complement strand
CCACTCTGAACGAATCACGGTGTAGGGAGCGGTACCTGCCGGATCAACCGAGAGCCCTTCGGGTAGCTCGACCTCGACCCCGGCAATCACTGAGGCGCCCACCCCTGAGGAAACACTGCGTGGCATCCCCTTGGCCGGCTCACGCATTGCCGCGGTGAGGACAATGACCTGGTGACCCTGCAGGGCCTGCTGCGTCGCCAAACGCGCCACCTGCGTTTCGATTCCACCCATGATCGGGGCAAACGTGTCAGAGACGTGAACGATACGCACGGCACTCCTTGGGGCCAGAAACAGAAAAAGCCCTGTATCGAAATCTGATACAAGGCAGTGGTACCCCCAACGGGATTTGAACCCGTGTCGCCGCCGTGAGAGGGCGGTGTCCTAGGCCGCTAGACGATGGGGGCCTGGCTTAGCTGTTCCGGAAACCGGATCAACCTCGCTTGTACTCCCAACGGGATTTGAACCCGTGTCGCCGCCGTGAGAGGGCGGTGTCCTAGGCCGCTAGACGATGGGAGCCAGGAAGAACCAACCGAAAGTCAGTTCCGCTGGGGTACTAGGACTCGAACCTAGACTAAAAGAATCAGAATCTCTCGTGCTGCCAATTACACCATACCCCAAGGTTGCTGGCCGTTGAGGACCAGCGAAATAGAAGATTACCCGAACCAGTAACCTGCACTCAAATCAAAAACTCGACTTGTGGCACATGTCGCTAGAAGGGCGAAGCGCCCCCTGTGGGGGCGCCCCTTCCACTAGGAGAAGTTCCTGAAACGGGTCAGGGATGCGTCCTTGCCAAGGATCTCCATCGACTCAAACAGCGGCGGGGAAATCCGGCGACCGGTGAGGGCGACGCGGGGTGGGGTGAAGGCGAAACGTGGCTTCAGACCCAGGCCTTCGATCAGGGCGACGTTGAGCGCCTCCTGGATCTTCTCAGCCGTAAACTCCTCGGCTGGGATCGGCTCCAGTGCCTCAATGGCTGCCGCGAGCACCTCGGGAGCGTTCTCTTTGAGCTGCTTGCGCGCATCATCCGCGATGACAATCTGGTCATCGAGGGTGAAGAGGAACGCCAGCAAATCCGGGGCCTCCCCCAGCACCTGCATCCGGGTCTGCACCAGGGGCGCAGCGGCTGTGAGAATGCGCTGCTCCTCAGGAAGCAGATCCTCGAAGCGCTCCGCACTGACCAGGGAGGCGCGGTGCAGGAACGGCACCAGTCGATCACGGAAGTCCTCGGCCTCGAGCAGACGGATGTGCGTGGCGTTGATGGCCGTGCACTTCTTGATGTCGAAACGCGCCGGGTTCGGGTTGACGTCCTTGATGTCAAAGGCCGCCACCATCTCTTCCATCGAGAAGATGTCCTCATCCGGGCTGATTGCCCAGCCCAGCAGCGACAGGTAGTTGAGCAGCCCCTCTGCAATCATTCCGTTCTCACGGTGCAGCAGCAGGTTCGACTCCGGGTCGCGCTTGGAGAGCTTCTTGTTGCCCTCTCCCATCACGTAGGGAAGGTGACCGTAGAGCGGGATGTACTTCGCAACCCCCAGCTCAACCAGCGCCTTCATGAGGACGACCTGGCGCGGGGTGGAGGAAAGCAGATCCTCACCACGCAGGACGTGGGTGATGTCCATGAGGGCGTCATCAACCGGGTTGACCAGGGTGTAGAGCGGATCTCCGTTGGCACGAACGATGACGTAGTCGGGCACTGAACCCGGCTTGAACGTCACCTCACCGCGAATCAGGTCGTTGAAAGAGACGTCCTCATCAGGCATACGGATACGAATGACAGGTTCGCGTCCCTCTGCCCGGAAAGCGGCCTTCTGCTCTTCGGTTAGGTCGCGGTCAAAGCCGTCGTAGCCCAGCTTCGGGTTGCGTCCGGCAGCGCGGTGACGCTCCTCGACCTCTTCGGGGGTCGAGAACGACTCGTACGCATAGCCGCCCTCAAGCAGCTTCCGCGCCACGTCCTTGTAGATGTCCATCCGCTCTGACTGGCGGTAGGGCCCGTGGGGTCCACCGACCCCGACGCCCTCATCCCAGTCGAGGCCGAGCCAGCGCATCGATTCCATAATCTGCTCGAATGACTCTTCGGAGTCCCGAGCAGCATCGGTGTCTTCGATGCGGAAGACGAATGTGCCCCCCGTGTGGCGCGCGTAGGCCCAGTTGAACAGGGCGGTACGGACCATCCCGACGTGGGGGGTTCCGGTTGGAGACGGGCAGAAACGCACACGGACCTTGGGTCCGTCGGAAACAGAAGTAGTCATGATCAACCAGCTTACCGCCGCCGTGAAGCGCTCCATACTGCGGATTATGTGGGCCTCAACGCAACCGGGTGCGCCTGGCGCCTCCCCGCAACCGCATTGAGTGGGAAGATAGGCGGGTACCCGTTGTGCAGTGAAGCAGGAAGAGACCGGAAATGACTCTGTGGACACCAAGTGAGGCCGAGTTAACTGAGGCTGGGACCCAGAAGTGGTCAGGTGTGACGACAACAGGTGGCGAGTCGACACTGGGAGCCTGGGTTGCCGAAATGGACTTCGGCACCTCCCCCGCTGTCGAAGCCAGGCTTCGCAAAGCCATCGACCAGGGCTTCTTCGGCTACCCCCCGGCCTGGGCTCGCGAGGCGGTCAAGACCGCGCTGGTAGAGCTGCAGGATCGATGCTTCGGCTGGGTCATCAAAGAGGGGTGGATCGACGTAGCGCCCTCGGTGCTCAGTTCGATGAGGGCGACAATCCAGTTCCTCACCCGCCCCGGTTCAGCCGTCGTCGTCCCCACCCCGGCTTACATGCCGTTCCTGACGATTCCCGTCGAACACGGCCGCGAGGTCATTGAGGTCCCCTCGCTGCACTCCGAGAATGCCAGTAGTGCAGAGGAAGCGTGGTCCCTGGACCTGGAGGGGATTGAGGACGGGCTCAAGGCCGGTGCGGGTCTGGTCATTCTCTGCAACCCGTGGAACCCGACGGGACGAAACCTTTCGGTTGAAGAACTGCACGCCCTCCACGATGTTGTCTCTAAGTACGACGCCCTGGTTTTCGCGGATGAGGTGCACTCGCCCCTCGTCCTCGGCGATCCCGGAAACTTCGTCTCCTACGCCTCACTGGGCCCCAGCTATGCAGAGCACACCGTCACCGCAGTCTCAGCTTCAAAGGCCTGGAACGTCGCGGGTTTGAACTGCGCCCAGGTCATCATCCCGGATGCCCAGCTGCGCGAAAAGTACCTTGGAGCGGCCAAGGGAGCCTTCGGGTATCCGGCGGCACTCGGCCTGCTCGCGGCAGTGCCCGCCTACCTCTCTTCCGATGAGTGGTTGGGCGAGGCGATTGCCCAGATCAACGCCAACCTCGACCTGCTGGGAGAGGCGCTGGCAGGAACCGGCCTCGACTACTTCCGCCCCGAAGCCACCTACCTGACGTGGATCGGGTTTGAGAACATCGAAGGCGTCGAGGATCCGGCCACTCTGCTTCGCGAGGACTACCGCGTCGCAGTCAACGACGGCACCTCTTTGGGTCGGGGCTACGAGCGCTGGATTCGAGTCAACGCTGCCATGTCACCGGAGCCCTGGGCGAAGGTCGTCAAGGCCATCGTCGACCTCGCCCAGAAGGGGAACTAGCGGCGCAGAACCGGGTTCGTCAGCGTACCGATCCCCTCGATCTCAATGTTGACCCGGTCCCCCGCCTGAATCGGGGCCACCCCGGCCGGGGTACCAGTCAGGATGACGTCACCCGGCAGCAACGTGAATGCCTGCGAGGCCGCCACAATCAGGTCGCGAACCCCGACGATCATTGATGAGGTCGAGTCGTCCTGACGAACCTCACCGTTGACGGTGGTGGTGATCTTCAAGTTGTCGACGTCAAGCTCTGGGTCAACCACGACCCAGGGCCCCAGGGGGCAGGCAGAATCGAAGCCCTTGGCGCGCGTCCACTGACCATCCAGCTTCTGCTTGTCGCGGGCGGAGACATCGTTACCGATGGTGTAACCGAAGACGACGTCATCGACGTCCTCCGGCTTCAGGTCCTTGGCCACCGTCTTGATGATGACCGCCAGTTCGCCCTCGGGTTCAACGTGATTCGACCACCGGGGAAGCACAATGGGATCATCCGGTCCGATCACCGAGGTGTTTGGTTTGATGAAAAAGACTGGTTCCGCGGGAACCTCAGCCCCCATCTCGGCAACATGCGCCGCATAGTTGCGCCCGACCCCAACCACCTTGGAACGGGGAATCACCGGCGAGAGCAGGCGAACCTCGTCCAGTTCAAACACCTCTCCGTTCAGTTCAATCTGGTTGAACAGGGGGTCGCCACGCAGTCCGAAGATCCGCGTGGAATCATCTTTGATGAAGCCGTACTTGGGGGAAGAACCGTCTGAGAATCGCACTATACGCATGACGCGATTCTAACCACGGGTCAGGGGGGAGCAGTACGAAAGTGAGCGCGCTTTCGCCTGCGGCGCAGGACCTGAAAGGCCCGGGACCGGGCCCCGGGGTCATTCGGCGTGGGATGATCAGGGAATGGCTGCCGCAACACTGAACTCACTGCTCGATCAACTCGAGGACGAAGGACTGTCCGAGAGCATCGATGACCTCTACGAAGCTTTCGCCGACTGGGCGGAGGAATCGGGTCGCCCCCTCTATCCTCACCAGGAGGATGCGCTGCTGGAACTGCTCGACGGCAAGCACGTCATCGCGCAGACACCGACCGGGTCGGGTAAGTCCCTCATCGCGCTTGCGGCCCACTTCATCTCCCTGGCTCGCGGGGGACGTTCCTACTACACAGCCCCCCTCAAGGCCCTGGTGTCAGAGAAGTTCTTCGAACTGGTCGATGCCTTTGGCGCCTCGAACGTCGGCATGGTCACCGGCGATGTCGCCCTCAACCCACTGGCCCCCATCATCTGCTGCACCGCAGAGATCCTTGCCAACCAGTCGCTACGCGAGGGCGAGGGTTTGGACAGCGACATGGTCATCATGGATGAGTTCCATTTCTACGGTGACCCGCAGCGCGGCTGGGCCTGGCAGGTCCCGCTACTTGAACTTCCAAACCCCCAGTTCGTCTTCCTCTCTGCCACCCTCGGAGACACCAGCCAGATCGCAGCTGACCTCAAGGAACGCACCGGCCGTGAGACCTCGCTGATCTCAGATGCTCAGCGCCCGGTTCCCCTTGAGTACGAATACCTGGTGGATGAGTTCGGTCCCGTCGTCGAGCGCCTCATCAAAGAGGCTCGCTCCCCCATCTACGTCGTTCACTTCACCCAGAATGACGCCGTGAAGACCGCCGTCTCACTCAGTCGCACCCTCGACCTGCCCAAGGACATTCGCTCAGAGATACAGGACACCCTGCGTGGGGTTGAGCTGTCGCGCGGCTTCGGCAAAACCCTGCGTGAACTGCTGCTCAAGGGCATCGCCGTCCACCACGCCGGGATGCTTCCTCGCTACCGCCGCCTGGTGGAACGCCTGGCTCAGCGCGGCCTTCTCCAGGTCATCTGCGGCACCGACACCCTCGGGGTCGGTATCAACGTGCCGATCCGCTGCGTCCTCTTTACCTCTCTGGTGAAGTATGACGGGGCCCGCATGAGACACCTGTCGGCGCGAGAGTTCCACCAGATTGCGGGACGTGCCGGCCGACCCGGTTTCGACACCATCGGCTATGTCAAGGCTCTTGCCGCACCCGAAGAGATCGAGTCGCTGGCCCGTCGCGCCCGCATGACCGCAGCTCAAGAGGCCGGGGACAAGAAGAAGCAGAAGAAGATGGCAAAGCGCGGCCTCGCCCCCAAGAAGCAGGGCGAGCTGTCGTGGACCAAGGCCACTTTTGAGCGCCTCACGGAAGCGCAACCTGAAGTGCTTCGCCCCCGCTTTCACACCAGCCACTCGGTCTTCCTCAATGTTCTTGAGGGGCCGGGCGACCCCGAAGCCCGGCTGCTACGCCTGGGGCGTGATGCCGCAGACTCCCAGCACGTCGGTGCGGAGGAGGCCGCTTCCAACCGCTTCCTGCGCGAGTTCGGGGACATCTACCGCTCCCTACTGCAGGCCGGCCTCATCGAACGGGTTCCCAAGGGGCAGCGTGAGGGTGGTTCCGCCATCAAGGTAGTCCGGGATCTACCCGATGACTTCGCCCTCAACCAACCGCTGGCTCCCTTCGCGTTGGCCGCCCTCGACCTCCTTGACCCCGAGTCGCCAACCTTTGCCATCGATGTGGTTTCGGTGATCGAGTCCGTCATGGAGGACCCCCGCCAGCTGCTCTACGCCCAGCAACGTATGGCGCGAGACCGCGCCTTCCAAACCATGCGTGAAGAGGGACTGGATTACGAGCAGCGCCGGGACGCCCTGGCCGAGATCTCTTGGCCCAAGCCCCTCGAAGAGATCATCAAGCCCTCATTCACCACCTTCGCGCAGACCAACCCCTGGGTCAAAGGCCACGAGCCCTCACCCAAGCGAGTCGTTCGAGAGATGGTTGAGGACGGCCTCACCTTCTCCCTGCTGGTGGGACGCTACGACCTCAACAACTCCGAGGGCGTCATTCTGCGCTACCTGTCGGACACCTACAAGGCACTGCGGCAGATCCTGCCCGCCCACTACCAAACCGATGAGGTGCAGGGAATCATCGACTGGCTGGGCGATCTGCTAACTTCGGTCGACACCTCGCTGCTGGCCGAGTGGCAGCAGATGATGGAGGCACGCGTCAGCGGCACCGAACTCCAGTCACTCAGCCGGGCGGACGACACCGGAGCCGAGGGCTCCGAGCGCGCCTTCGGTGAGGGCGAGGACGGCCAGATTCGCTTTTCCACCAATCGCCACGCCCTGCGCACCGCCGTCCGCAACGAGATGTTCCGCCGAGTGGAACTGCTGTCGCGGGATAACTGCACGCGCCTTGCCGCTGCCGAACCAGAGGGGTCACCCTGGGATCAGGCACGATTTGAGAGCGCCCTGGATCCCTACTGGGATGAGTTTGAGTGGATGCGAATCGATCAGCAGGCCCGAGCCGCTGAGCTGTTCGAGATGATCGAGAGCCCCGAGGAGGACGCCGTCCTCGACGCATTTGGCATCGAAGACCCGGAGCATGTACCGCTGACGGCAACCGGGGATCGCAACTGGTGGGTGGTCAGGCAGATCATCTCGGACCCCGAGGACAGTGGGGCGTGGCGCCTCACCGCCGTCCTCGATGTTCCCGAGGCCCTGGTCAACAACACCATCGTCCTGCGAACGACTTCATTCGCCTCACTCAGTTAGGGATCGAGTCAGGGGACGCGGTGGATCCATTCTTCAGTTCCGAACTTCTCCGCCACCCGTTCCTCAGCCTTCTCGAGGTCGTCTGCGGTAAGTTCGCCGTCTGTCGCCTGATAAAGAGTCTTGAACTGATCGATGAAGACCTCGATGATCGCTTCCCGTTCCATGCCGGTCTGGCTACGCATGGGATCCACCCGCTTGCTGGCTGAGCGAAGTCCCTTATCGCGGATCTTCTCTTTGCCAATGCGCAGGCACTCCATCATCTTCACCGCGTCGATGTCATAGGACATGGTGACGTGGTGCAGCATGTAGCCGTTGGCCCAGCGTTTCTGTGCTGCGCCGCCGATCTTTCCAGCCGAGGAAGCAATGTCATTGAGCGGGACATAAAAGGCTTTGACGCCCACCCTCTCAAGTGCCGCCATCACCCACTGGTCTAGGAACTCATACGAATCCTGGAATGACATGCCATCAACCAGGGAGGTGGGTACCACCAGCGAGTAGGTGATGCAGTTGCCCGGTTCCATGAACATGGCTCCCCCGCCGGAGACCCGCCGCGAGACCGTGATGTCGTGCTTCTCTATCCCCTCGGAGTTGATCTCATTCTCAAAGCTCTGGAATGAACCAATGACAATCTGGGGTGAGTCCCATTCCCAAATGCGCATGAAAGGCTTGCGTCGTCCAGCCGACACCTCCTCGACCAGGGTCTCATCCAACGCCACGTTCATGACCGGGGAAACAGAAGGGCCGTGAATCACTTCTAGGTCGAGGTCGTCCCAGTCGATGGCCGCCCCCAGCGCCCGCCTGAATGCCACCCCGATACCGTGGGGACTGACTCCGAAGAGGACGTACCCCGGGGAAACCGACTTCTCAACCAGAGCCGCGATCTGTGAACCGGTGGACGAGGTCGGAATCCCCTCCAGAGCATCCTGAATGCGGAAGATAACA
>CAMFDH010000049.1 GCA_945949035.1 uncultured Actinomyces sp. | reverse complement strand
GCTTTAATCTGGGGGGCACGCTCATCGACGAAGTCTTCTATCGCCGCGCCGATGTCGTTGATGCGTCGGGCCTTGGCGACAGCTGCAATTCCCGCCCACATTGAACCCCTCGTGACCGCCGATAGGACACGGCGACGTTCGAGGTCGACGGTGCTGACACCATCGATAATCTCTGTGGAGCGTTCATTATTTACAAAGCCCGCGTCGGTAATGTGGCGGTCCCCCACGATCACTGTGACCGCGGCGTCTCCGTGCCACTTCTTACCCTCGCGAACCACATAGGCGCCACAGTCGTAGGAGACAATGTCGCCCAGCTGCAAAGTGCGTGAGCCCGGAATGCCGTGGACGACCTCGTCATTGACCGAGATGCAGACCGTCGCGGGGAATCCCTGATAGTGAAGGAAGTTTGGCTTGGCACCGGCGCGTGCCACGACCTGCGCCACGACCTGATCGAGATCCGCGGTGGTCTTACCCGGTGCGGTGGCCTCGATTAGGGCCGCGTGAATCGCTGCAACGACCTGCCCGGCCTCGCGCATGTACTCCAGTTCAACATTCGACATCACGGTCGGTCGCCTCACTTGCTGTACAGCCCTTTCGAGGACAGGACGGCCAGGATATCCTCGTGGATCTCCTCGCGCGTCTTAGCGGCATCCACGACCTCAAGAAGATCCTGGTCCGCATAGTAGGTTGCAATTGGCTCTGTGAGCTCGTGGTAGTCCTGCAGTCTCTGCACAAAGACGTCAACACGATCATCCGAGCGGTTCTCAACGCCGGCGCGCATCTGAAGTCTCTCAACGACGACTTCTTCGGGAGCCTCCAGCTCGATGACAACATCGAGTGAGACGCCGCGCTTAGCAAGAAGATCGCGCAGTGCATGAGCCTGGTTCAAGTTGCGGGGAAAGCCATCAAGAATGAACCCGTCCTCGACATCTGGCGCTGAGAGTCGAGCATCGACCATCGGAACCGTAATCGAATCAGGAACGAACTTACCCCGCGAGATGTAGCTGTCAGCGAGGCGTCCCAGCTCAGTTCCCTCATCGATGTTGCTGCGGAAGATCTGCCCGGTTGAGACGGTAGGAATACCGATCTTCTCAGCCAACCAGGTGGCCTGCGTTCCCTTGCCTACAGCAGGTGGGCCCAAAAAGATCACCCTGGTCACTTGAGGAACCCCTCATAGTGATGTTGCTGCAACTGAGAGTTGATCTCCTTAACCGTCTGAAGGCCAACGCCAACCATGATCAGCAGGGTCGTACCACCGAACGGCATCTGGCCGGGACCGAGCTTCAGCGGAATCATCAGAATGGACGGAAGGATCGCGATGACAGCCAGGTAGAGGGCGCCAACCGTAGTGATGCGGTTGATGACGTAGCGCAGGTAGTCGGCAGTCGGCTTGCCAGCACGGTAGCCGGGGATGAAGCCGCCGTAGCGCTTCATGTTGTCTGAAACCTCGTCTGGGTTGAACGTAATCGAGGTGTAGAAGAACGCGAAGGCAATGATGAGCAGTGCGTTGATCACCATGTACCAGCCGTCCTGGCCGGAGAAGTTACGACCGATCCACTGGACCCATGCCGAGGCCGGATCGCCAAACTGGGCGATCAGAGGCGGCAGACCAAGAATCGAAGTCGAGAAGATCACGGGGATAACGCCCGCCATGTTGATCTTGAGGGGAATGTAGGTGGTGGTGCCACCGTAGGTGCGGCGCCCCACCATTCGCTTGGCGTACTGGACGGGAATGCGTCGTTGCGCCTGCTCGACGTACACAACAGCAACGGTGACGGCGAGAATAATCAGCAGGATGATCAACACGGTCGTCCAGCCACGGGTCATTCCGATGTCCCACAGCTGCATGGGCATGGTGGAAACAATCGAGGTGAAGATCAGCAGCGACATGCCGTTACCGACACCGCGCTCGGTAATCAGTTCACCAAACCACATGATGACAGAGGTACCTGCGGTCATTACCAAAACCATGAACAGGTAGGTAGCGAAAGTCGCGTTGGGGATGACATCACTGGCGCAGTTCGGGAACATCTGCCCCGAAGCAGCCATAGAAATCATGGTGGTGGACTGAAGCACCGCCAGGAAGATCGTGAGGTAGCGGGTGTACTGCGTCAGCTTCGACTGACCCGACTGTCCCTCAAGATGAAGATCCTGGAGTCGGGGTACTGCAACCCTCAGAACCTGGATGATGATCGAAGCCGTAATGTACGGCATGATCCCCAGCGCGAAGATCGAAAGTTGCAGTAGCGCTCCGCCGGAGAACAGGTTGAACATGTCCAGAAGGGACGTTGATTCCTGTTGCGCCAAGCAGGCGTTGACATTAGAAGCCGACACTCCCGGAGTGGGAATGAAGGTCCCAAGGCGGTACAGAGCCATGATCAACAGCGAAAAGAGGATTTTCCGTCGTAGATCAGGCGTGCGGAATGCCTGTGCGAAAGCCTTGAACACACGTCCTCCATGCCCCAAAAGGGGTGAATAGCCAAAATTGCGCAGTCGTCTAACCATCAAGACTAACTGCAGAGCAGGTTCACGTTACCTGCTTCAATGAAACAGGCACAAATTGTGAGGAAAAAAGTGGAGGGCGTCAAACTTCTGACGCCCTCCACTCTCTGCTAGCGAGCGACTAGGGAGCCGCCTGCTTCCTTGATCTTTGCCTCAGCGGAAGCCGACCACTTGTCGACCTCAACCTGAAGCGCTACGTTGAGCTCTCCCCCGCCCAGAACCTTGACGAGTTCGCCCTTGCGAACCAGGTTCTTTGCGACGAGATCCTCGACCGTGACGGTGCCGCCCTCGGGGTATGCCTCAGCCAGGGTATCCAGGTTGACAACCTGGTACTCGACGCGGAACGGGTTCTTGAACCCGCGCAGCTTCGGCAGACGCATGTGAAGGGGCATCTGGCCACCCTCGAAACCGAGGGGAACCTGGTAGCGAGCCTTAGTACCCTTGGTACCACGACCAGCGGTCTTACCCTTGGAGCCTTCACCACGACCCACACGAGTGCGGGCCTTCTTGGCGCCCGGAGCGGGAGCCAGGTGGTGCAGCTTCAGGACTTCACCCTCGGCGGGCAGGTTAGCGTTCGTCTTTTTGGTTGCCATACCTACTTCGCCTCCTCTACTTCAACCAGGTGCCTGATGGTGCGGATCTGACCGACAACAATCGGGGTGTCCTCACGTACAGTCTTCTGACCGATCTTCTTGAGACCCAGGGACTTTGCAGACTCCTGGATGTTCTTCTTCTGACCAGAAATGGACTTCTTAAGAGTGATCTCAAGTTTCGCCATTAGTTGCTCACCCCCGCAGCTGCCTTCTTGGCCTCTGCATCTTCTGCAGCAGCCTTCTTCTCAGCAAGACCCTCGGCGCGTGCACGCAGCATTGCTGCAGGAACAACGCGTTCCAGCGGCAGGCCACGGCGTGCGGCGACGGCTTCGGGCTCCTCGAGCTCCTTCAGTGCAGCAACAGTCGCCTTGACGATGTTGATGGCATTGGAGGAACCAAGGGACTTGGTCAGAACATCGTGGATACCAGCGCACTCGAGCACTGCACGGACCGGACCACCGGCGATAACACCGGTACCCGGAGCGGCAGGACGCAGCATGACGACGCCTGCGGCATCCTCACCCTGAACCTTGTGCGGGATCGAGCGACGAACCATGGGGACACGGAAGAAGCTCTTCTTAGCCTCTTCAACGCCCTTGGCAATAGCCGCGGGAACTTCCTTGGCCTTGCCGTAGCCGACGCCAACCATACCTTCGCCGTCACCGACGACCACGAGTGCGGTGAAGGAGAAACGACGTCCACCCTTCACAACCTTCGAAACACGGTTGATCGTTACGACGCGCTCCAGGTACTGGTTACGTTCCTGTTCACGGCGGTTGTCACGACGGCCCTCGCCGCGGCCACCACGACCCCGGCCCTGACCTGCTCCATCGCGGCTCTGGCGCGCGGAACTGTCCTGATCGTTACTACCTCGCTGCTGTGCAGCCATCAGATACTCTCTCTTCCTTAACTCGCGCCTACAGCTTCAGGCCGCCCTCGCGGGCGCCTTCCGCTACTGCCGCAACTCGGCCGTGATATGCGTTTCCGCCACGGTCAAATACGACCTCTTCGATGCCGGCTTCCTTGGCACGCTGAGCAATAAGCTCACCGACCTTGCGGGCCTTATCAGTCTTCTTAGCGTCATCCGCGCGCAGCTCGGGCTCCATGGTGGAGGCCCAAACCAGCGTCTTGGCTTCGACGTCGTCGACTACCTGAGCGAACATGTGACGGTTCGAGCGGGTAACAACGAGACGGGGACGAATGGCAGTGCCGCTGACCTTAGCGCGAACACGCTGGTGACGGCGCCTACGAGCAACGAACTTGCCCTTACCTTTAACCGCGTAAGCCATCACTTACCCGCCTTTCCGACCTTGCGACGTACAACTTCGCCCTCGTAACGAATGCCCTTGCCCTTGTAAGGCTCTGGCTTACGAAGCTTACGAATGCTTGCGGCAACCTCGCCGACCTGCTGCTTATCGATACCCGACACAACGACCTTGGTCTGGGAAGGAACTGTAAGTTCGATTCCAGCGGCAGGCTCGATGATGACCGGGTGCGAGAAGCCCAGGGCGAACTCGACGTTGGCGCCCTTCTGGGTCGCACGGTAACCGGTACCGACGATCTCCAGGGTCTTGGAGTAACCATTGGTTACGCCCTCGACCATGTTTGCAACCAGGGTGCGGTACAGACCGTGCAGCGATCGTGCATCGCGGCTATCAACCGCGCGCTCGATCAGGACTTCGCCACCCTCAACGCGAGCGGTGATGGGCGAACGCAGCTCCTGAGTAAGGGTTCCCTTGGGGCCCTTAACCGTGACGATGTTTCCGTCAACATTTACTTCTACACCAGCGGCAATCGCCACCGGCTGCTTACCGATACGTGACATTCGCTTTCCCCTTACCAGACGTAGGCGACGACTTCGCCGCCCACGGCCTTGTCAGCCGCCTGGCGGTCGGTGAGCAGTCCGGACGAGGTCGACAGAATCGCCACGCCCAGGCCACCACGCACCTGCGGGAGGTTAGTGGACTTTGCGTATACACGCAGACCCGGCTTGGAAATGCGCTTGAGGCCAGTGATGGCGCGCTCGCGCTTGTTTCCATACTTGAGGCTGAGAATCAGAGTCTTACCGACGCGGGCGTCCTCAACCGAAACAGCCTTTACATAGCCCTCTTTCAGAAGAATCTGCGCGATGGCATTCTTCAGCTTCGAGTAGGGCATCGACACAGACTCGTGATGAGCCTGGTTCGCATTGCGCAGACGCGTCAGCATGTCTGCGATTGGATCAGTCATTGTCATTTTGGGGCGGACCCCTTCCTCGACGCGGTTTCCTTGAACGGGCTTTCGACCCGTGGACCTACGTCGTAAGTTTTACCAGCTGCTCTTCGTGACGCCCGGGAGATCACCCTTGAGGGCCAACTCACGCAGGCAGATGCGGCACAGGCCGAACTTGCGGTAGACCGAGTGGGGACGGCCGCAACGGTTGCACCGGGTGTATGCGCGAACTGCAAACTTGGGCTTGCGGCGCGCCTTGATCTTGAGCGATGTCTTAGCCATCGTTTAGGCCTCCTTGAAGGGGAAACCGAGTTTACGCAGGAGCTCTCGCCCCTCCTCGTCGGTATCCGAGGACGTGACGATGGTGACGTCCATACCCCGAACACGGTCGATCTTGTCAACGTTGATTTCGTGGAACATGGTCTGCTCGGTCAAACCGAAGGTGTAGTTACCGTGTCCGTCAAACTGCTTGGGTGACAGACCACGGAAGTCACGGATTCGGGGAAGTGAGACCGACATGAGGCGGTCCAGGAACTCCCACATACGGTCGCCACGAAGGGTAACCGATGCGCCGATAGCCTGGCCTTCGCGCAGCTTGAACTGAGCGATCGACTTCTTGGCGCGGTTGATGCGGGGCTTCTGGCCGGTGATCGCCTGAAGATCAGCGATAGCACCGTCAAGTGCCTTCGCGTCACGAGCTGCTTCACCAACACCCATGTTGACAACCACCTTGACGGGCTTGCCAACCATCATGACGTTCTCAAGCTTGAACTGTTCGATCAGTTCGCCCTTGATCTGGTTCTCGTACTTTTCCTTCAAACGGGGGCTCATGCGTCAAGCTCCTTACCCGGGGTAATGCCACGACGGCTTCCGCCACGGGCGACACGAACACGAACGGTCTTCTTCTTACCGTCGCGCTCGATGACGTCCTCACGGAATCCAACGCGAACGGGCTTGCCGGTCGACGGATCTACGAGAGCAATCTTTGCGATCGAGATAGGTGCTTCAGAGCTGATGATTCCACCCTGATCGCCGGAGGCGCCCGGACGAACGTGACGGGTCTTCAGGTTGACACCTTCGACCAGTACGGTTCCTTCCGAGGGGAACACCTTGATGACGCGACCCTGCTTGCCCTTGTCACCGGGAGCGAGCGGCTCAAAGCCCTCAGCCTCACGGCGATCATTGCGTGCCTGCATTTTCTTGGGGTCCGAGGTACGGCCCCGGACGACCTCTACCAGGTCACCCTTTTTGATTTTCGCGGCCATCAGATCACCTCCGGTGCGAGCGAAACGATGCGCATAAACTTCTTTTCACGCAGTTCGCGGCCGACTGGGCCGAAAATACGCGTGCCACGTGGTTCGGTGCCATCTGCTTTCAAGATGACTGCCGAGTTCTCGTCGAAACGGATGTACGAGCCATCCGAGCGACGTGACGATTTCTTCGTGCGGACGATAACCGCGCGGACTACCTCGCCCTTCTTGACGTTTCCGCCGGGGATGGCGTCCTTCACGGAGGCGACAATCGTGTCGCCAATGCCCGCGTAGCGCCGACCTGAGCCGCCCAAAACACGGATGCAAAGAAGTTCCTTTGCTCCCGTGTTGTCAGCGACTTTAAGTCGTGACTCCTGCTGGATCATTCCTTATGACTCCTGTCGTCGTGCTGGTTCTCTCCGGTAAACCGGAGAGCCTGGCCGAACGGATTTGGTTGCTTGGAAAATGCTAGTGCAAGGTAGGGCCAAAGGAGACTTCCTTTGGCCCACCTCACTACTTTGCCTTTTCCAGGATCTCGACTACTCGCCAGTTCTTCGTGGCTGACAGCGGTCGGGTCTCCATGATGCGGACGAGGTCGCCCACGCCGCATTCGTTGTTCTCGTCGTGTGCCTTGACCTTGACGGTCTTGCGCAGCACCTTGCCGTAAAGCGGGTGCTTGATGCGGTCCTCAAGGACCACAACGACGGTCTTGTCCATCTTGTCGCTCGAGACGATGCCTCGGCGAACCTTGCGCTGATTACGCTCAGCAGCAGTTGAATCTGCCATCTCTTCTAATCCTCGCTACCGGGCGCCGTGCGGAAACCAAGTTCACGCTCACGTGCAATGGTGTAAATGCGGGCAATGTTCTTGCGAACTGCCTTCATGCGACCGGAATCTTCTAGACCACCGACAGCCTGCGAGAAACGCAGGTTGAACAGTTCGGCCTTGGCGCGCTCGAGCTCCTTGCGAAGCGCAGCGTCATCCATTGCGTCCAGATCCGCTGTGGTCAATACGTTGTCAGCCATCAGTTCTCCACACCCTCACGGACTACGAAACGGGTCTTCATTGGAAGCTTGTGGCGCGCGCGGCGCATTGCCTCGCGTGCCAGGGGCTCCGAAACACCACCCAGTTCGAAAAGAATTCGACCGGGCTTGATCGGGGCAACCCACCATTCGGGTGAACCCTTACCGGAACCCATGCGGGTTTCAGCAGGCTTCTTGGTCAGGGGGCGATCCGGGAACACGTTGATCCAGACCTTGCCACCACGCTTGATGTGACGGGTCATGGCAATACGAGCTGCTTCGATCTGACGGTTGGTCAGGTAAGCGTGCTCGAGAGCCTGGATACCGAAGTCACCGAAGTGCAGCTCGGTGCCGCCCTTGGCCATACCCTTACGGTTTGGACGGTGCTGCTTGCGGTACTTTACTCGACGGGGAATCAGCATCTGCCTCAGGCCTCCGTAGCGGTTTCAGCGACCGGAGCCTGCATGTCCGCGTCAACGGATGCAGCCTGGTCGGCAGCCTCGGTGTTCTGACCGGCGTTGCGAGGAGCGCGCTCTGCGCCTTCCCCACGTCCACCACGACGACCCGGGCCACGGCGATCCCCGCGACGGTTACCACCGCGGTTTGCCTGCTCAGCCTGGGTACGAGCGAACTCACGTTCGGTCATATCA
>CAMFDH010000048.1 GCA_945949035.1 uncultured Actinomyces sp. | reverse complement strand
GAGGAGCCTCTGTGCCGGATCTAGTTTCCCCCACTCCAGATTCCAAGCCAACCGGGTCACCGGTTGCCGACGCCAGTGTTCAGTCTGACACGATCGTTGAGGTCGAGGTCGAGCGGCAACCATCCCGACTAAGTCGGTGGTCGTCCTCCGCGATCTCGTTGACCAGGCGATTTGGGCATTGGGTTGCCGGCGGTCCCGTCTCTTTGGTGCTGGCGGTTCTTCTGGTTGCAGTTCGGGTGGTTGGCCAGGTACTTCCCTCGCTGGGAATGGAAGGCCTGGTTGCGGCCAGTACCGGTTCCCCGTGGTGGACGGTGTTTACATACATCCTCTGGGCCACAACCTGGATCCATGTCGTGGTGGATGTGGTACTGCTCCTCAGTCTTGGTATCTGGGTGGAACGCCGCATCGGCTCTCGTGACTACGCCATCATCGGTCTGCTGTCAGCCTGGGTGGGGTCCCTGCTGACGCTCGGAGTGGCCTGGCTGATTACGGATCTTGACCACCAGTGGGGCGAGATGCTTGCGCTTCAGACCAGTTCGGGGATGACAGCATTCCTGGTGGGCACGGCACTTGCACTCTCGATCAGACTCGACACGCTGTGGCGTCGCCGGCTCCAGATCATTGCCCTGACTGTCCTGGGTGCCTTTGTTCTCTTCTCCGGATCCATCGATGCCGTCACCGCCCTGGTGGCGGGCCTGGTTGGTTGGGGAATCGGCATGATCCTCTGGGGAAAGAACCGGGATCGTCGCCCCCTCACCGGAACCCGGCGTGAAGGCAGGGTGCTTGTCGCAGCCATCGTTGCCGGTGTGGTTATCGGAACGCTGCTCTCGCTGCGCTCAACCGAAATGGTCGGGGCCCTGGCAAACCTGCGTGGGGACCTGCTCACCGATGTTTCGCCGGGGGAAGTGGAAACGATCTGCGCCACCGAGGGACTGGCTTCGCAGTGCGCCAACCTGTCGTACATGCTGCGGTCAACGGGCTTCGCCGCACGATTCATGACGATTTTGCCTCTGCTGGTGCAGTTGGTTCTAGCCTGGGGCCTTCGTGGTGGACGACGTGCCGCATTCTGGGGAACCATCATCCTGCAGGGTGGTGCAGCAGCCATTGCGGCCTCCCACCTCATCATTGTTCGCAGCCAGGTTCACGGCTGGGAAGCCGCGGCTGGTGCTCTTGGACTTGAAGGGACCGGGGTTCTCACCGCGAAATTCATCGTTCCCATCGTTGTGCCGCTGGTCCTGCTTCTACTGGTAATCGCGTCGTACCCCATGTTTACGGTGAGGGCGCCCCGGGGTTCGTACCGGAAGTTCTGGGCTTGGATCGGCGGTCTGACCGCCCTCGCCCTCATTGCTTACCTCATCGTCGGCATGATTATGCGCAACACCTTCACCCCGGAGGCAACGTTCTTCGGTCTGATCGGTGACTTTGCCCTGCGTCTCCTGCCGTCACCCGCGCTCTACCTGGTCACCCCACACCTTCTCTCGGACTCGTGGTTCCTCACCAGGTTCTCCGACTGGTTGGCACTGGTCCCCTGGGTCGCGGCCGTCGTGCTTCTCCTGGTGGCATTCAGTAAGCGCGATGTATCAAGTGCCCTGGCCCAGGAACGCTACAAAGAGATCGTCAAGGCGACCGATGCCGGCACCATGGCCTGGATGTCGACCTGGGATGGCAACCTGTTCTGGGAGTCCCCGACCCGGGAGGCCGCTATTGCCTACCGTGCCGACGGAGGGGTGGCGCTGACGGTGACAGATCCGGCCGCTCACCCTGAGGATCTTGAGCACGTCATGAAGGAGTTTGCAGAGTTCTGCTCTGCCCAGGACCTGATCCCCGCCTTCTACTCCGTACACCCGAAGACCGCGGACATCGCCTCATCCTGGGGTTGGCCCAGGTTGCAGGTCGCGGAAGAGACCATTTTGAACCTGGACGGCTTGGCCTTTACCGGTAAAGCTTTCCAGAATGTTCGCACCGCCCTCAATCGCGCCAAGAAAGAGGGGATCAATCCGGTGTGGGGGTACTGGAGTGAAACCCCGATGGACCTGCGCATGCAGGTCGAAGCAATGTCAGAAGAGTGGGCTTCGGACAAGGGGTTGCCTGAGATGGGCTTCACCCTCGGCGGAGTCAAGGAACTGGACGACCCGGATGTTCCCATCCTTCTTGCGGTGGATGAAGAGGGCAAGATGCACGGCGCCACCTCGTGGATGCCCGTGTATGAGGGCGGAGAGATCATCGGCTGGACCCTTGACTTCATGCGTCGGCGCGAAGACGGCTTCCGCCCGGTGATGGAGTACATGATTGCCCAGGCGGCACTCGAGGCGCAGCGAAGGGGTTACCGCATCGTCTCCCTGTCAGGTGCCCCCTTGGCCAAGGCGCAACCCGCCGACAAGGGTGCGGGTGAGGGAGAGGACGTTGAAGGATCTTCCTCGGCTGCCCTGGACTTCATCCTGGAGATCTTGGGCAAGGGGCTGGAACCGGTCTATGGCTTCCGTTCGCTGCTTCAGTTCAAGGCAAAGTTCAAGCCCGCCTACGAACCGGTCTACCTGTGCCTGCCTGATGTGGGCTCGCTGGCAACTGTCGGTTTGGCCATAGGCCACGCCTATGTGCCGCACATGTCGATTGGTGAAACCGCCCGTCTTGCCAAGACAATCAGCGGTCACTAGGAAGCGGGGTTGTCCACGGACTCGAGGCTGCGGTCAGTGGATGTCGGAGGGCTGTCCTAAGGTAGAGGCGCCATGGACTTCCAGAACTTTCTCTTCGACGCGCTTCCTCCCGAACCGGTAGAGCAGGCGCCGTCCGACATCCTTTCCGGACTTAACGAGCAGCAGGCTGCCGCGGTGGTTCATACAGGAACCCCGCTGCTGATTATGGCGGGGGCGGGTTCCGGTAAGACGCGGGTGCTGACGCACCGCATCGCGCACATTCTGCAGACCCACCAGGCCCGACCTGGTGAAATCCTTGCCATCACGTTCACCAACAAGGCCGCCGCTGAGATGCGTGAGCGCACGGCAAAGCTGATTGGACCTGAGGGGCGGCGGGTCTGGGTCTCCACCTTCCACTCTTCCTGTGTGCGCATCCTGCGAGAGCACCATGGTGCAGCGGGACTGAAGTCCACGTTTAGCATCTACGACGCCCAGGACTCCCAGCGTCTCCTCGGAATGATCCTCAAGGATCAAAATGTTGACACCAAGCGGTTCACAACACGGTTTGTCTCCGGCAAGATCTCGGACCTGAAGAATGAGCTGATTACTCCGGTCAAGTATGCGGAAGATGCGCCGAAGGATCCCCTGTCACAGATGATTGCCACCGCGTACCGCGAGTACAACAAGCGGTTGCGCCAGGCGAATGCCGTGGACTTCGACGACCTCATCATGTTGACGGTAGAGATGCTGCAGGCGCACCCGGGGATTGCTGAGGCGTATCACCGCCGGTTCCGTCAGATCATGGTTGATGAGTACCAGGATACGAACCACGCGCAGTACGTCCTCGTTCGTGAACTGGTTGGGGACGGCTCGGACGGGGTTCCCCCGGCTCAGCTGACCGTGGTGGGTGACTCCGACCAGTCGATCTATGCCTTCCGTGGCGCTTCGATTCGCAACATCGAAGAGTTTGAGAAGGATTATGACAACGCCACCACCATCTTCTTGGAACAGAACTACCGTTCCACCCAGAACATCCTTGACGCAGCCAATGCGGTGATCTCGCGGAACAAGGGGCGCCGGGTCAAGAACCTGTGGACGGCCGCTGGAACCGGACCCCAGGTGGTGCTTCACGCTGGTGACACTGAGCATGATGAGGCCAGGGTTATCATCTCTGAGCTGCGCGACCTCGATATGAAGAATGTCGACTGGGGTGACATCGCAATCTTCTACCGCACCAACGCGCAGTCACGCGTAATTGAAGAGCTGCTGCTGCGGTCGGGCATTCCCTACCGCATCGTCGGAGGCACTCGCTTCTATGAGCGGCTAGAGATCAAGGATGCGCTGGCATACCTCCAGGCCGTGGTCAATCCCGATGACACCGTGGCGCTGCGCCGCGTGCTCAACACTCCACGTCGCGGTATCGGTGATATCGCGCAGGCGGCTATCGCGGCCCACGCGGACCGCTACGGCCTCTCTTTCGGTGGCGCCCTAGCTGACACCCTGCAGGATAGTGAGCGTTCGATTGAGGGGCTCTCGGCTCGCGCTCGCGCTTCTGCCGCCCAGTTCTGGGGAATGCTGGAAGAGATGCGGGCGATGAACTCCGCCGGTGCCAAGCCGGCCGTGATTCTTGAGAAGATCCTTGATGACACCGGCTATCTGGCTGGGCTTCGCGCCTCGCAGGACCCCCAGGATGCCTCACGGGTAGAGAACCTTGCAGAGCTGGTCTCGGTTGCCGAGGACTTTGCCAATGAGGGCAGTGTTGACCAGGTCGACCTTCTGGCCTTCCTTGAACGGGTCGCCCTGGTTGCTGATGCCGACCAGATTCCCGCAGAGGGTGAGCGGCGTGGCCAGGTCACACTGATGACCGTCCACACCGCCAAGGGTCTTGAGTTCCCCTACGTGTTCGTCACCGGAATGGAAGACGGGACATTCCCCCACAAGCGTTCCATGGATGATGAGGCCGAGCTCGCAGAAGAGCGCCGACTGGCCTATGTGGCACTGACACGCGCCCAGAAGCAGCTCTACATCACCCGTGCCGCGTCTCGCAGTGCCTGGGGTTCGATCGAACACCTTCCACCCTCACGCTTCCTCGACGACCTCCCCTCCGAGGCTGTGGAGGTACGAAGTGAGTCAACCCGTGAGCAGATGTGGAACACCTCCCATGAGCGGGCCCGCCACCGTTCCTTCGACGACAGCGACTGGGGTGGCTACGGCTCAGACTCCACTCCGGTGATCGGCGGGGGACGCAGCAAGTCGTGGGGATCTGGCTCCGCTTCGTCGTGGGGGTCACGCCCGTCTGTATCCAAGCCTGCCGGCACCCGGGCAACTTCTTCGTGGGGGGCTGATGACAGTGAGGGAGAGTCGCTGGTCAAGAAGGCGGCCAAACTGCGCAGTGCGGCACGTTCAGCCGCCCGCAATCCCTCACGTGCCAGGGCGGAAAAGCCCGAGGTGGCAGCTCCACAGGCAGAAGAACCAGCGGCCCTGTCACTGGCCGTCGGTGACCGTGTCCTCCACGCCACCCTCGGCGAGGGAGTGGTGATTGGAAACGAAGGAACAGGTCGCTCCGCGGTTGCCAAGATTGATTTTGGCAACGTCACGAAGCGCCTCCTGCTCCGTATGGCGCCTCTCACAAAACTCTAGTTGGGGACTTTCGTCGGACACTTCGGTGCAGCAGGGGGCCTAAGGCGCTATCTTGGAGAGGCAAGATTGTGGGTGGCGTACTTCATTTTTTGAGGACCCCGGCCGCATGTCCCTGCACTACAGGCCCAGAAAGGGAACAACGGAGTGGACCTTTACGAATACCAGGCTAAGGATATTTTCGATGCCTACGGTGTGCCGGTGGTTACCGGCGTCGTCTGTACAACACCGGAGGAAGCGAGGAAGGCAGCCGAGGACATCGGGACCTTCCCCGTGGTCGTCAAAGCACAGGTCAAGATTGGTGGCCGCGGAAAGGCGGGCGGCGTCAAACTGGCATGGAGCGCCGATGAGGCCGAGGGGTGGGCCAGGCAGATCCTAGGGATGGACATCAAGGGTCACACCGTTTACTCGGTGCTGGTGGCTGCCGGTGTTGACATCGCCGAAGAATACTACTTTTCGATCCTCCTCGACCGCGCCGAACGCTGCGATATCGTCCTCTGCTCCAAAGAGGGCGGAATGGACATTGAGACCCTGGCCAAGGAACGCCCCGAGGCCCTGGCGCGTGTCACGCTTGATCCAGCGATCGGAATCACCCCTGAGGTGGCCCGAGCCATTCTTGGGGAAGCCGGCTTCGATGCCGAAGAGACCGAAGCTATCGCACCCGTCATTGTCGACCTCTGGAAGGTCTACCAGGGTGAGGATGCCACTCTGGTTGAGGTCAACCCCCTGGTGAAGTCAGCCGACGGCAAGATCATCGCCCTCGACGGCAAGATCTCCCTGGATGACAACGCTTCCTTCCGTCACGAAACCCATGCCGCGCTTGCGGACCGACGGTCCGATGATGCACTCGAGGTCGCCGCCCAGGAGGCAGGACTCAACTACGTCCGCCTTGAAGGTGAGGTCGGAATCATCGGCAACGGCGCCGGCCTCGTTATGTCGACCCTCGATGTGGTTGCTATGGCAGGGGAGCCCTACGACGTTCGCCCGGCTAACTTCCTTGATATCGGTGGTGGAGCCTCAGCGGAGGTGATGGCGAAGGGGCTCGGAGTCATCCTGCATGACAAGCAGGTGGAATCCGTCTTTGTGAACGTCTTTGGTGGGATCACCGCCTGTGATGAGGTCGCACGAGGGATTATCGGAGCTCTGGAAATCCTGGGTGATGAGGCCACCAAGCCGATCGTGGTTCGACTAGATGGAAACTCTGTCGAAGAGGGACGCGAGATCCTGGGCGAAGCAGGTCACCCACTGGTGACCATGGTTGACACCATGGATGCCGCAGCAGCTGCAGCGGCAGAGTTCGCTGCCGTCGCGCTGGGTCGCGAGGACGCCAAGGTAACCGTCACGATCGACATCGAAGCAGAGGGGAAGTAAACGGAGATGGCTGTATTTCTGACTGAAGCCGACCGCGTTATCGTTCAGGGCATGACGGGGTCTGAGGGTATGAAGCACACCCAGCGCATGCTGGACTCAGGAACCAACATTGTCGGCGGTGTCAACCCGCGCAAGGCCGGCACTTCCGTCCACTTTGAAGTCAATGGTTACGGGCACCGCCATGACCGGGGCCTGGTTGAAAGCGGAGAGGCAGACATTCCCGTCTTCGGCACCGTTGCTGAAGCGAAGGAAACGACGGGTGCGACCGTCTCTGTCGTCTTCGTTCCCCCGGCATTCGCCAAGGGTGCGGTGATGGAGGCCATCGATGCTGACCTAGAGCTGGTCGTCGTCATCACCGAAGGAATCCCAGTTGCTGACTCCGTCGCTTTCGTCCAGCACGCCCTCGACAAGGGAGTGCGGCTGATTGGCCCGAACTGCCCCGGAATCATCAGCCCTGGACTGTCCAACGTGGGCATCACCCCGGCAGACATCACGGGGGCTGGCGGCATCGGACTGGTCTCGAAGTCAGGCACCCTGACCTACCAGATGATGTACGAACTGTCCGACATTGGCTTCACCACCTGTATTGGTATTGGCGGAGACCCCGTGGTGGGAACCACCCACATCGATGCCCTCAAGGCGTTTGAAGAAGACCCCGACACCAGCGTCATCGTCCTCATCGGAGAGATCGGTGGAGACGCGGAAGAGCGCGCCGCCGAGTACATCGCGGGTCACGTCACCAAGCCCGTCATCGGCTATGTCGCAGGATTCACCGCCCCGGAGGGGAAGACCATGGGCCACGCCGGCGCCATTGTCTCCGGTTCCTCTGGAACCGCAGAGGCAAAGAAGGAAGCCCTTGAAAAGGTCGGTGTGAAGGTGGGTCGCACACCCAGCCAGACCGCCGAGCTGGCACGTGCAACCTTCTTGGAGATCAACTAGTCATCAGACATGCCGCGTGCCAACGGGCAACACTTCCCACTGAGGGTTGAAGATTGAGGGAATGAGTACCGCAAGCACGAATCAGGACACCGAGGGGTTGGGCGCCAGCGAGAAGGCAACCTATCGCGAACGCCCAACCCTGACCATCTCTCTTCCCCCCGGGTGGGCGAGGAGTGCGCTTGCGGGCGTTGAAGCAGCCATTTTGGGCTGGTTGGTTCCCACCCTGCTCTTTGCGGTGGCGTTCCTGCTTGAGGCGTCAAACCCATGGCTGCGCGAGCAGACCATTGGGGGCGCCAGCCGCGCCGGCACCGAGTTCTGGGCCACGACTCTTGGGGCATCCGCAACATTCGGGGATCTCAATGTCAGCCTGGTGCCACTGACATGGACCCTGGCGCAGCTGGTCCTCTACCGAGCCCTGCTGCTGACCGGGCGCAACTTTGGTTCTGCCGCCCTTTGGATGTCGCTGCCCTTCTACCTACTGACCGTGGCCATCATCCTGCTTGCCACCGGCGCGCAGGTGAACATCTGGTGGTCCCTCCTCGGCGCCCTCATTCTGGGACTGTTCGCCGTGGGCTGGGGGGTCGCCCGTCAGACCAGGGAGTTTCCGCGCTGGGCCAAGCGGCAGCGCTGGATCTGGGCCGGCGTGCGGACCGCGCTGCTGTGGTTGGC
>CAMFDH010000047.1 GCA_945949035.1 uncultured Actinomyces sp. | reverse complement strand
GCATCTTTTCCATCTCGGTTGCGTTGTCGCGTCGCATTTGGAGGAGTCCCTGGTTCTGCTCTTTGGCGAGTTCGGCAACTCGGTTTTCCATTTGCTCGAGTCTGTTGGTCACGAGAAGGAAGGATTCGACTAGGCGTTTTTCGAGGGTTCCCTGGAGTTTCTCATCGACGGTGACACGCATCTTTTCGAGGGATTCTTCGTTGTTGACGCGCATCTTTTCCATCTCGGTTGCGTTGTCGCGTCGCATTTGGAGGAGTCCCTGGTTTTGCTCTTTGGCGAGCTCAGCGATGCGGTTCTCCATCTGCGTTAGTCGCTCTCCGAGAGTCCTCTGCAGCTCTTCCCTCATCGTTGACTCCGTCTTCATGCGGAGGGCAGAGTCCTCGCTGTTCCTTGATGCCAGCGTGGAAAGTCGAGTTTCCAGGACCTGCTGCAGTTCGACAGAACGGGATCCCTGGGTCGCCTCTATCACGCGCAACTGTTGGTTCACTGCTTCAATCTGCCCGGCGACTACGGCAGGATCGTAGCCGGCACCCCCGACACCTGCGGTTCCATGGGAGCGGCGTAAGAGGAGCACCGCAGCCACAGCTGCCGCCGCGCTGGCAACCAGAACCAAAACCAAGAGCACAACCACCAGTGCGTCCATTGAGCAATCCCATCATGAGCCTGTTTTCACCAACCCCCACACCATAGAACCACCCTCCGACAAGATGGACTCCCACCCCTCGGTCTCGCTCAAGATCTGCCTCCTTTACGCCTGTGACATGCGGTTGTGCAAGTGACTTCCCAGCGCTGAACGGGGCCCGCATCCTTCTCGGTCATCCCCCTAGGCTCTGCACCAGCCGCGATTTGCGGCCCGCAGCCGAGGGGTCGGAGGACCACATGCCCAAGCGGGACGACATTGACAAGGTGCTGATTATTGGTTCCGGCCCGATCGTGATCGGTCAGGCCTGCGAGTTCGACTACTCGGGAACCCAAGCCTGCAAAGCCCTGCGACGTCTTGGCTACAAGGTCGCCCTGGTCAACTCCAATCCCGCCACCATCATGACCGACCCACTGATGGCTGATGAGACCTACATTGAACCCCTCACCGCAGGTTCGCTGGAGCAGGTGATAGCAGCCTCCCGTCCCGATGCGCTGCTACCGAACCTCGGCGGTCAGACCGCCCTCAACCTCTCGGTGAAACTAGAAGAAGAAGGCACCCTGAAGCGTCACGGTGTCTCGATGATCGGCATCACCCGTGACGTGATTGAACGTGGTGAAGACCGCGAAACATTCAAGCAGGTCATGGCAGAGATCGGGGTTGAGACCCCGCGCTCAAAGACCGTCACCTCGGTCGATGACGCGGTCGCCTTTGCCGCCGTTACCGGCTACCCGGTCGTGGTCCGACCCGCCTACACCATGGGTGGTGCTGGCGGTGGGTTCGTTGATGACGAGGACGAACTGACGGAGGTAGCAGCTCGCGGAATCCAGGCTTCACCCATCGACCAGGTCCTTATCGAAGAATCGATCCTCGGGTGGCAGGAACTGGAAGTCGAAGTCATCCGGGACGCGAAGAACCAGATGATCTCCGTGTGCTTCATCGAAAATGTCGACCCGGTTGGCGTTCACACCGGAGACTCCTTCTGCACGGCGCCGATGCTCACCATCGAACCCGAACTGCAGCAGCGCCTGGAACAGATCGCCCACCTCATCGTCAGCGAGATCGGGGTCATCGGCGGAACCAACGTCCAGATGGCTCACGATCCGGCCTCGGGTCGCGTCGTCGTCATCGAAATCAACCCCCGCACCTCCCGCAGTTCCGCCCTGGCGTCCAAGGCCACCGGCCTTCCCATCGCGATGGTTTCCACCCTGCTCGCAGCTGGTTTGACCCTGGATGAGATCCCCTACTGGCGCGATGGAACCCTGGAGTCGTACACCCCGGAGGGGGACTACGTCGTCGCCAAGATGGCCCGCTGGGCCTTCGAAAAGTTCCCCGCCGCAAAGGATCAGCTGGGCACCCAGATGCGGGCTGTCGGTGAAGTCATGAGCATCGCCCGCGACTACAAGGAGGCCCTCGGTAAAGCGGCTCGCAGCCTGGAGAACGGCCGCGACGCTCTGGGAGACGCCCCCGCCCTACGCCAGATCGGCGAGGACGAGCTACTGAAACTGGCAACCATTCCGTCCTCGAACCGCCAGTACGCGCTGTATGAGGCACTGCGTCGGGGAGTTCCGTCCTCGCAGCTGGCGGATGCCACCTCGATCACCCCCTGGTTCCTGGAGCAGATGGCGCAGGTTGTGGCAGCCGAGGTCGACGTGACGCTCTACGACCTCAAGTCCCTTCCCGAGGACGTCCTGCGCAAAGCCAAGCAGGCGGGCCTGGGCGATGCCTACCTCGCGGGGCTCCTCGGTGTCTCCGAATCCGAACTTCGGGCCGTCCGCCTGAGCATGGGTATCAAACACCACTTCGGGACCGTCCCTGTTTCAGGGGTTGAGGACGCCGAGTACTACTACTCCACCTATTTCCCCGTTGAAACCGAGGGTGGGGAAGAGGAAGAGCCTCCGCACACCAAGCCCCGCATCATGGTTCTCGGCGGCGGTCCCAACCGGATCGGTCAGGGGATCGAGTTCGACTACTGCTGCGTTCACGCCGCCTACACCCTGCGGGAGTCCGGCTTTGAAACCATCATGGTCAACTGCAACCCTGAAACCGTCTCAACCGACTACGACACCGCTGATCGCCTCTACTTTGAACCGCTGACAGTCGAGGACGTCCTCGCCATCGTCGAGCGAGAGCAGCCCGATGGGGTGGTGTGCCAGTTCGGCGGACAGACCCCGCTCAACATTGCCCAACAGCTGAAAGACGCGGGGGTTCCCATCATCGGCACCTCCCCGGAAACGATCGATCTGGCTGAGGACCGCGATCGGTTCCGAGCCCTGATGGAACGCCTGGAAATCCCCATGCCCCGCGCCGACATGGTGGTGACAGCGGATGCCGCAGTTCAGGCCGCCCACCAGATCGGCTACCCGGTGATCGTCCGCCCCTCCTATGTTCTGGGGGGACGGGGCATGGCCATCATTCACGATGACGAAACCCTGCGCATCTACATGGAGAGTGCCGAGGGCGTCTCCGAGAAGCGCCCCATCCTGATTGATCAGTTCCTTGAGAATGCACTGGAATGTGAGGCCGATGCCCTCAGCGACGGCAGGGAGGCGTTCGTTCCCGCGGTCATGGAGCACGTCGAGTACGCCGGAATCCACTCCGGCGACTCCGCGGCAATCATCCCCAGCATCTCCATTTCTGATACCGAACTAGAAACCATCAGGGACTACACCAGGCGGATTGCCGTTGAACTTGGCGTTGTCGGCCTCATCAATATCCAGTACGCCATTTCTGACGGAGTCGTCTACGTCCTCGAAGCCAACCCGCGCGCCTCAAGGACGGTCCCGCTGGTCTCGAAGATCTGTGACGTCAACATGGCGTCCCTGGCCACCCGCCTCATGCTGGGGGAGACGCTCGCTTCGCTGAATTTGAAGGAACGACATGTGCCCTACTTCGGGGTGAAAGAGGCCGTCTTTCCCTTCAACATGTTCCCCGAGGTCGATCCCGTTCTTGGCCCCGAAATGCGTTCGACCGGCGAGGTTCTGGGGCTCGCGACCTCACCGGGTCTGGCGTTCTACAAGTCGGAAGAGGCCGCACTCGCCCAGCTTCCCACCTCCGGCTGCGCCCTCGTCACCATTGCGCGACGTGATCGCGTTGATGAGGGGCCGGGCAGCCCCGGCGACAACCTGCTGCGGGCTGCGCGACTGCTGGTGGAACGTGGTTTCCAACTGATCGCCACCGACGGGACCGCCGACTATCTCGCCACTCACGGGATCCACGCCGAACTGATCTACAAGATTCATGAGGACGGACCCAGTGCCGTTGACGCCATTCGCGACGGGCAGGTCCAGCTGGTCATCAACACCCCGGCTGGAACCGAGTCTGAGTACGACGACAGTGTGCTTCGTAAGGCAGCCATCCGGGCACGCGTTCCCTATGTCACCACCACCTCCGAGGCATACATGGCAGCCCTGGGGATTGCAGAACACCTGGACGGAGAGGACTCGGTGCGCTCACTGCAGCAGTGGCACGCCCAGATTGTCTAGCCTGGGACCGAAGCGGAAATCAGTCCCAGGCGTGCAAACGCCTGGGCTAGTCCGCCCTCTTCGACAGATCCAGTGATGTGATCGGCGTACTCCTTCACGCCCTCATCCGCACCGGCCATGGCAACGGCCTCACCGCAGATACTAAACATCTCGACGTCATTCCAACTGTCCCCGATGCCGACGGCGTTCTGGGCCGGGATATCGAGGCGCTGAAGAACCTCCGTGATGGCGCTTCCCTTGTTTATCCCTCGCGGCGAAATCTCTCCGTTGGAACCGATTGAAACGGGCATGCTGCCCGGTACCAGGTGGAAGCGATCCCCGATATCACGGGCAATTACCTGCATGTCAAGGTCGGCCTCAGAAATGAAGACCAGCTTGGCGGCGTGTGTGAGATCAGCCTCTGAGATATCAGGGAAACCGGCTGCGAAGTTGGCGAAGGTGTGGACCTCTTCAAGCTCATTTCCCGGTGTCAGCTGCTCGCGGAGGTAGGCGTCGTAGGCCAACATCACGGCCTTCGCGGCCTCGGTGGTGTAGGTCTGATCGTGTGTCTGCACCAGGAAGGGAATCCCGCGTCCCTCAAAGTAGTTGATAAGGAACTGCATATCAGCCACTTCCATCGGGCGTGACAGCACAGTTTCGTTGCCAATGTGGGCAAGCGCCCCACTGTTGGTGATCTCCCCGTCGAAGCCGATCTCACGAATTTCGGGCTGAACATCGGCCTCGCCGCGGCCCGTGGCGATGAAGACCAGGTGGCCATTGCGTCGGGCTTCCCGCACCGCATCTCTGGCGGAATCGAGGACGGGGGAGCCGTGGTTGACCAGGGTTCCATCAATGTCAACGAAGACGATGCGGCGCTCAGAAGTCAGTTGTGAAGTCATGTTTTTCATTGTCTCAGGCTGTCTGTGACTTCGAAACCGGAACCTGCTCACTATGTGGACCCGTGTTAGCCTGCTTAACAGATCTGGTCGGTGACAGTGTTGCGGGCCAGATCTTTGCGTGAGAGCCCCCGGGCTCACTCACGCCGTCCAACCCTTGGAGAAGGGGAAGCAACCCAACTTAACCAATGTCGTCTGAACAGACAAGTCGTAGCAAGAAATCAATCTCATCCCGGGTTCCACGAACCGTTCGCGAGCTGGTAGGCGCAGATGGCGCCCTGCACCCAGCACTTCTACCCGGAATCGCCGTTGATGAAAACAGCAGACGTTTTCGTATTGACTGGTGGGTTTCAGGGTCGGCACTGGTCGCCGTTATCGCCCTCGTCCTCGTCGGCGCATTCGACTCTGAAGGCCTGGGTAACGCGGCTGATGTCGGGGTGCGGTGGGTATCTGTCAACACCGGCTGGCTCTTCACCATTCTCACCATCGCGGTCTTCGTCTTCATGCTGGTGGTGGGCTACTCGGCTAAGGGAAGTATCGTCCTCGGCACCGATGACGAGGAACCTGAGTTTTCCCGTGGCTCCTGGGTAGCCATGCTCTTCTCGGCTGGAATGGGCATTGGCCTACTCTTCTTTGGCCCCTACGAGCCCCTCCATTTCTTCCTCAATGTTCCTCCGGCCTCAACGGTCGATGCCGGGACCACCGAGGCTATGCAGGCTGCCATTGCGCAGACCCTGCTGCACTGGGGCCCAATGGCCTGGTCGTACTACGCACTGGTTGGCGGTGCAATCGCCTACTCTGCTTATCGACGAGGACGATCACCGCTGATCTCAGCCATCTTCACGCCGATCTTTAGCGAGAAGCTAGCCATTCCCTTCGGCCGTGTCATCGACATATTCGCCATTCTGGTCACCCTGTTTGGGACCGCGGTGTCACTCGGTCTCGGCGCCCTGCAAATCGGCAAGGGGGTGGAGATTGTCGCCGGGATTGGTCCGCTCGGAAACGGGGTCATCATCGGCCTCATGGTCGCCCTGACCATCGCCTTCATCTTCTCCGCCGTCTCCGGCGTCAAGCGCGGCATTCGTATGCTTTCCAATATCAACATGATGTTGGCACTCGGCCTCGGTCTCTTTGTTTTCCTGGCCGGACCAACCCTGTTTCTTCTCGACTTCATCCCAACAGCTGTGGTTTCCTTCGTTACGGAACTGGGCCCGATGCTAGCCGTTTCGGCCTCGGCATCCCCGGAAGCTGCAGACTTCATGGAGAGTTGGACCACCTACTACTGGGCCTGGTGGGTCTCTTGGACCCCGTTTGTCGGCATGTTCATCGCCCGTATTTCCAGGGGGCGAACACTTCGTGAGTTCGTCACCGTCGTCATCGTGATCCCCTCGCTGGTCAGCCTGCTGTGGTTCTCGACCCTTGGCGGAACGTCGATGTGGATGGAGCAAAACGGCGCCAATATCTCTGCCGCAGGTTCCAGTCAGGAATACCTTTTCAGCGTCCTCAGCAACCTGCCCTTCGCAACCATCACGGCAATCATCGCCATGTTTGCGCTGGTGATCTTCTTCGTGACCAGTGCTGACTCGGCCTCTCTGGTCATGGCGACCATCAGCCAGCGGGGCAAGAGCAACCCGAGTAAGCGACTGACTGCCGTCTGGGGAGTGGCGCTCTCTGCCACCGCCATCACCCTGCTGATCACCGGGGGTGAGGACACGGTCAGTGCCCTCCAGGCCTTGGTGACGATCTCGGCTCTGCCGTTCGCCATCATCCTCATCCTGATGATGGTGGCCTGGTGGAAGGACCTTTCCACGGACCCGCTGGTTCTGCGTCGCAAGTACGCCAGTGTGGCAATTGACGAGGGCGTAAGGAAGGGGATCCAGCAGCACGGAGATTCTTTCGCGTTCTCGGCCGGCGTGACCCACCCCGATCGGGGGGCTGGAAGCTGGCTTGATCGTGATGATGAGTCACTGACCGAGTGGTACGAGGAAGTCGTCCTCGACAATAACGTGACCGAGATGGAAGCCGAACTGGAAGCTGAACTTGAGACCGAGGACGTGGACGTGGAACCCGTAACCAGCGGGGCACCCACTGGGGACACCGGGGTTTGACCAGGGATCTTTAGGGGACTTCCCCCACCTCTTTTGACGAGGTCGCCTGGCAGACTCGAAGGCATGAGCCAAACAGAACCCCGCGACACCTACGCGGACAGCAGAGTAAACCAGGCGAGCAGCACGGCGGCACCACGTACCGACGCTGTCTCCAGTCTTCGCAACGTCAGCAAGATCTACGGCCAGGGGGACACCAAGGTGGCCGCCCTCGACGGAGTTTCCATTGACTTCTACTCGGGGCAGTTCACGGCCATCATGGGGCCCTCCGGGTCCGGCAAGTCGACCATGCTCAATGTTTTGGCGGGTCTGGATTCGATTACCTCCGGGGTGGTTGCACTGGAAGGAAAGCAGTTCCAGGGCCTCTCAGATGACAAGTTGACCCGGCTGCGACGCGACCGGATCGGCTTCGTCTTCCAGAGCTTCAACCTGATCCCCACCCTCGATGCCAAAGCCAATATCCTCCTCCCCAGCACCCTGGCTGGTCACGATGTCGACCCCGGCCTCTTTGACCGGATCATCGCCAGCCTGGGGATTGGGGACCGCCTGCACCACCTGCCCTCGCAGCTCTCCGGCGGCCAGCAGCAGCGCGTCGCCCTGGCTCGCGCCCTGGTGACGGCGCCGGCGATCATCGTGGCCGATGAGCCGACGGGAAACCTGGACTCGGCCTCAACCGCCGAGGTCCTCTCACTGCTCCGAGCTGCGGTGGATCAGCTGGGGCAAACCATCATCATGGTGACCCATGACCAGCACGTCGCCGGCATGTCGGACCGTGTCATCGTGGTGCGGGACGGCCGGATTGCGGCTGACCTGTGGAAGCCGACTGCTGAGCAGATCGAGCAGGTCGCCTGATGGGACAGCTGGTACGGGCCAACCTAAGGTTCCACGGCAGACGCTACGTGGCAACCCTGGTCGCCGTGGGGATTGCCGTGGCATTCGTGGCCGCCTCCCTGGTTTTTGGTGGGGCAATGAGCGCTGGGATTCGCAACGAGGTTGCGGGTCAGTACGCGGGCTCTGCCGCCGTCTTGCAGCCTGACTGGGATGGGACTGAGCCGCCGGAACTCGAAGAGGCCGAAAAGATCGCCCGGGACGTCACCGGGGTCACCGAGGTCTACCCGATCTACTACTCCGGCGCCGAACTGGTCGGGGGAGGGAAGCAGACGGGTTCCTACCTGATGATTCGTGCCCTCGGGGGCGATCTGCTGGCCCACCCGGATCTGGTTGAGGGCGCACTCCCCACCGGACCGCTTGAAGCCCGGGTCTCTGAAGCAAGTGCAG
>CAMFDH010000046.1 GCA_945949035.1 uncultured Actinomyces sp. | reverse complement strand
GAGGTCCAAACCTTCGCGAAAGTTAGGACTCTCAGCGAGGGTTTGAACCTCTCCCATTTGGGGTGGCTGACGGGACTTGAACCCGCGACAACCGGCACCACAAGCCGGGGCTCTACCAACTGAGCTACAGCCACCATTGCTACTTTTGGTTTTCCAACCTCCAACAGCAAGTACAGATACTAGCAGACCTAATCGGGGTCAAAGACCACTCACCAACCCAGTTCATCCAGTTCATCATCATCCAGGCCGAAATAGTGCCCTATCTCGTGAACGACTGTGCGGTATACCTCTTCTTTGACGGCCTCACGGGTCTTGTAGATGCGCACAATGTTGCTCTGGTAGATGGTGATTGTGTCCGGCATGGCACCGGCGTAGAACCCTCGTTCGGTCGCCGGAACCCCGCGATACAGCCCGAGCAGGCTGCGCGATCCTCGGGGCGCCTCGCCCTCAACGATGAAGGCGCAGTTCTCTACCGCCTCGGTGAAGTGAGCGGGGACGCGCTCCAGCGCCTGCTCCACCATTTCTTCAAACTCTTCGTCGGTGATTGGCGACTCTGGGTCACCGGGTGCGGTTGGAAGGGGAGGCGCCTCGGCCTCCGCACCAGCCGCGTCCTCATTCATCACCAGAACGCACGCATCCCAATGGCGTCAGCGAAGTTACCCATGGCCTCGGGTGTCGCGTCCACATAGAGGTCGGCGTCGACGAGGGCGATCTCCATCACCAGGAACGACCCTTCCCCATCCGGCACCACGTCCACGCGGTTGTAAAGGAACTGCTCATCACGGCCAATGCGCGAGCGCACGTAGTCGTGGATGACCGCACGAATCTGCTCACCCCACATCAGTTCCTGCTCGGTGGGAATGTGCGCCTCAGTCACGGCCTCACGAATCGAGCGATCCGTGACCTCTGAGGGGTGCAGCAGTGCCTTCTTCTGTACGGCGTGAGAGAGCAGCCCGTTGAAGAAGACCAGCGACATTTCACCGTGAACATCAATCTCTTCACGGTAGCGCTGCACCATGACGTCGCGACCTTCAGCCAGCAGCCCCATGGCCTGTCCGATGGCGGCCTGACGCTGGGCCAGATCGAGAGTCGAGTAACGCCCAATGTCACGCACACCCGAAGACACGGTCGGCTTGACGACAAAGTCACCGAAGGCGGGGAATCGGGCGTGAACCTGACGCTTCTCGTAGTTCTTCGAAGCCTGGATCCAGGTGGTCTGAATCGTCGGCAGACCACGGCTTGCCAGCTCCTGCAGGTAGTGCTTGTCCGAGTTCCACGTCAGCACATCCGCACTGTTCAGCAGTCGCGGCACCGTCCTCGCCCACTCGAGGAACTTCTTGCGGTCCCGCGCGTAGTCAACCACCGAACGAACGACGACCATTCCCGCCGCCTCCCAGTCCACGTCCGGATCCGTCCAGACCTTGATCTGGGGGTCCATGCCGCGTTCTGCAAGCGCGTCAAGCAGCCCGTTCTCATCCGGGTAGAGGTTCGGCATCGAAGCCGCGGTCGCAAGGGTCACCTTTGGTTTGCTCATAGACCTCAGGATACCGGGTCGCCAGAACTTCCTACGCTGCTTGACGTTTTATCGTCGAGGACGGAATCCTCTCCTTCTAGCGAAGGCCTTCCGGACGAGCCGCCGCCTCTTCGATCAGGGCATGCACCAGCTGCGGGTAGGTGATACCCACGGCGCCGAACATGGTCGGGTACAGCGACGCCGGGGTGAAGCCGGGCAGAGTGTTGATCTCGTTGAGGATCAGCCGTCCCGTCTCTTCGTTGTAGAAGAAGTCGATGCGGGAAATCCCCTCTCCCTCCACCGCCTCAAAGGCGACGAGGGCGGTCTCCTGGATCCGCCTGGCCACACCTTCGGGCAGGTCTGCCGGGCAGTCGAGGGCGACGGCATTGGGGTCGAAGTACTTGGACTCGTAGTCGTAGAACTCTTCCGTGAGGACACGAATCTCGCCGATGGCCGAAGCCGTCAGGGATCCATCAGCGGTGCCGAGGACGCCGCACTCCACCTCGCGGCCGGGGCTGGCGGCCTCGACAATGACGCGGGGGTCGTGGCGCATGGCCTCTTCGACCGCCGCATCCAGTTCATCGGGACCGTCCACCTTGGAAATCCCCAGTGAGGAGCCGGCGCGGGTTGGCTTCACAAACACCGGGTAACCCAGTTTCCCGATGCGCTCACGGCACGAGGTCGCGTCCCCCTGCCAGTCGACCCTGGTGAAAGTGGTCCACTCCCCCACATCAATGCCCGCGGCGCCAAGCACCGTCTTGGTGAGGTACTTGTCCTGGCACACCGCCGAGGACGCCACGCCGCAGCCGACGTAGCGGATGCCGGACATTTCCAGCAGACCCTGCAGGGTTCCGTCCTCACCAAATGGTCCGTGCAGCAACGGGAAGACCACATCAATCTCACCGATTGTGGTGACGGTGGCGACGATCATCGCGCCCGCTTCATCGACCTCGTACTGAATCAGGGTCTTGGTGCCGGGAAGAATCGCGACTCGCAGGTCACCGGCCTCAACCGTGTACCCGCCACTATCGCTGAGTGCGTAGGCCGAAGGGTCATTCGGCATCGGGACCCACAGTCCCTCAGGCGAGATTCCCACGGCGAAGGTCTGCCACACCTCCTCGTTTATCGAGGCGAGGACGCCCCCGGCTGTGGCACACGAAATCTGGTGTTCCCCGGAGGTCCCCCCGAAGAGGACGACGACAAGAGGGCGCTGCGAATCAGTCATGAGGAAACTCTAGTCCAGCAGCTCGATCTCCCAGCCGTCCATCTTTTTTGGTCGACCCAGAAGCATCTCTCCCATGTCGGCGACGGTGGCGCGGCCCTCCACCACCTCGACGACACCGCGCGTAATCGGCATGTCGACGTCGTGGTCCTGCGCCAGCTGCAGCATCGGGGCGGCGGTCTTGGCGCCCTCGGCAATACCCGGGGACAGTGCCAGTGCTTCCTCGAGGCTCATCCCCTTACCGAGGCGGAACCCCAGCGAGTAGTTGCGGGAAAGTCGCGAAGAACAGGTGGCAATCAGGTCACCAACCCCCGCGAGGCCTGAGAACGTGCTGGGCTTGGCTCCGAGCGCTACCCCCAGTCGGGTCATCTCAGCCAGGCCGCGGGTGATCAAAGTGGCGCGGGTGTTGGCGCCCAAACCCATCCCCTCGGAAGCTCCGATGGCGAGGGCGATGACGTTCTTTGCCGCACCCGCCACCTCAACCCCAAGCAGGTCGGTGCTGACGTAGGGGCGGAAGTAGTCGTTGTGGCACAGTTGAGCGATCATCTTGCCCGTCTCAACATCCGTGCTGGCCACCACCGAGGCCGTGGGCTGGTGCATGGCAATCTCCATGGACAGGTTCGGCCCCGAAATCACCGCCAGCTGAGCCGCGTCCAGGTTGCCTGCCGCGCCCATCAACTGGGAGACAGTCCGCATCGTGCCGGGTTCGATCCCCTTCGAAAGTGACACGTAGGGAACGTCCGGGGCGAACTCAACAGCCCGACCCACCATCTGCCCTGTAACGCTGACGGGGACCGCCAGGAACACCGCCTGGGCTGCGTGTACCGCCTGTTCGAGGTCGGTGGAGGCAGAGATACTTTCCGCTAGTTCCACCCCTGGCAAATATGCCGAGTTTTCTCTGGAGTTGACCATGTCAACGACGGTTTCGCGACGCCCCCACATGCGCACTTCATGCCCGGCATCCGCCAGAACCTGCGCGAAAGTGGTCCCCCAGGACCCAGTACCCAAAACTGCAACATGACGCTCTGTTCGTCCCACCGTGGACCCCTTAGAATTAGTTGTGCTACCTCTATTGGCCTAAACCTAAGGGTAGCTCCTGAGGAGGAATCATGTCTCTAACTAGTAGCACCCCGACCCTCCGCAAGCGGACTCGGGTCCTGACCACCCTGGTGGCTCTTGCCGCCCTGGCGCTCGGGGTAACGGCAGGCTGCTCATCCTCGCCAACCTATTCCAACAATGCTGAGCCTTCCGGAACGCAATCCTCCGGCACCACCACCTCCCAGTCGCAGCGCCATGACGATGACGACGACCAGGATGACAAGGGGGATCTTGAAGAAGAAGACACCGCCAATGTCGGGCCTAACACGACCGTCAACCAGTCTGACTGGGTCACTTCATCCAGCTACACACCCACCGAAATGCCGGCCACGCAACCCATCGTCACCGACCTGAGGGTCGGGGAGCACAAGGGCTACGACCGCGTCGTAATTGACCTGACGGGTGAGGGCCCGGTGGGTTGGGAAGCCCGCTACGTTGATGTCGTCAACAGCCAGGGTAAAGGCGACCCCATCGACATCCCGGGAACCAAGTTCCTCCAGCTCGTCCTCGTCGGCACCACCATTCCGGTGACCGACCAGGAACTGGACGACTACTACGATGACAACGACATTGAGTCCGGACAGGCCATCAACGTCGTCTACGACTCATCTTTTGAGGGTCGCAGCCAGTTTGTGATCGGCACTGATAAAGAGCGTCCGTTCCACATCTTCTGGCTTACCGACCCGCTGCGAGTCGTCATCGACATTTCTGCCGAGTAGCAGCTAGTCCCTGTCAAATGAAGGCTGAGCTGGAAGGATGTCAACCTTCCGGTTCGCCTTCGCCAGGGAGCGGCGCCACTTTGAGAACGACTTCAGCTCGTACTTAGAGGGTCCGCCGCGCTCTTTCATGTTCCAGGGCACCAGTGGTTGGGCCTCACCGCGCAGTTCTTCACTGGCATCCCCCAGGGCCTTCTGCAGGCGCGCCGTCAGTTCGCGGACGCCCTCGTGGTTGGTTGAATCGCCCTCGATATCGGAAAAGTCGATCGGGGGCAGCACACGAATGAAGAGGCCGGGGCGTCGGCGGCGCATCGATAGACCCGCGTATCGGTCCATGATGTCCTGCGCGCCCCACTGGACCACGGGGACAATCGGGATGCGGGTGTCGAGGGCGAGGCGGGCCAATCCGGTCTTGCCCTTCATCGGCCAGAACGCGGGATCACGGGTCAGGGTGCCCTCGAAGTAGATTCCCACCACGTCACCGGCATCAAGGGCTTCGCGGGCGTACTTCAGCGCGTCCGTGGCCTCTGCCGATTCACGCATGACGGGGATCATCCCCCACCAGCGGAAGAACGGGCCGATCACCGGGACCTTGAACAGGGAGTGCTTGGCCAGGAATCGCACCTCATACCCGTTGTCCGCCATGAAGTAACCCATGGAGACCGGGTCGAAGTTCGACATGTGGTTCGGGGCCAGGATGAAGGCGCCCTCCCGAGGCAGGTTCTCTACCCCGTACCACTGCGGCCTCGACAGCAGGTTCACCACCGGCTTGAGGACGTGGTAGCCGAAGCGATACATGCCCTTGATGTTGCCCTTGCGGGGACGTGCACCCTTTTGCGTCACTGCGACCTCCTACTTACGCGTCCTACCGCTTAACTATCCACTATCTGCCGGGTTCAGGCAGGTTTGCGTCCGGGGGCCAGCACCGTCAGGGCATCGGGGATGACCCTCATTGTCATCGGCAGCTCGCCAATCTTGTCACCATCGGCGAGGGCGGGCATTCCCACCGGCCTGGTCATTTCAATCTTGCGCCCACTAATAACGCGGATCAGGGGGGTTTCCACTCCCCTCATGACGAGGGCGCGTATCAGCAGGGGCAAAGCCTTCAACCTGGAGACACGCTCAACGTTGATGATCTCCAGTTTCCCGTCATCGGCGCGGGACTGGGGCAGCAGGTTGACCCCACCGCCAAACCAGCCGGTGTTAGAGATTGAGGTGAGCCACCCGCCCAGGTCAACCGGAACATCATCGATGCGGGCTTCAATCGGCTGGGCCTTGAACTTGCCCGCGTAGCCGACCGTTGCTCCCCAGGCGTAAGCCATGGGTCCCGAACGCAGCCACGAATCGTTGGCCACCTGGTTTGCTACAGCGTCAATCCCCAGGGAGACGATGCCGAGGGCAATCTTGGTACCCAGCGCGCTGGTGACCTCGATGCCGTCCAGCGGCCTCGTCCACAGCGCAATCATCTCGGGTTCTGCCGCGCCAAGGCGTTTAGCCCACTTGACGGGATCGGCGCCGATGCCGAGGTAGCGGCACAGGTCGTTACCGCGTCCCCCCGGGAAGGGAATGAGGACGCCACTGTGACCGACACGGCCCGAGGCAGCTGCGGAAATGTAGCCGTCGCCACCCAGTGCGCCAACGTAGTAGGTGGAGCTGAGTCGGGTCAGTCGCTCGACGTCATGCTCGTTGGTGGTGACGTGGACTTTGACTTCCCAGCCCCCGTCCCGCAGAGCCGCCACAACTTCCCGACCGACACGCAGCGCATGACCGCGCGCCGAAACGGATGACACCAGAAGTGTCATTTCTCTTGGTCGGGTCACACGTACTCAACCTTTGCGTGCAGCTTGAGCAGCTTCGACATGAAGTGCTCGTAGCCGCGGGAGATGACGTCGATCCCGGAAACGTGGGAGACGCCCTCGGCGGCCAGGGCTGCAATCAGGTGGCTGAAACCACCGCGCAGGTCCGGAACCGTGATGTCGGCACCGTGAAGCGGGGTGGGGCCGGAAATGACGGCGGAGTGGTGGAAGTTCTTCGCCTGGAAACGGCAGGGCGCCGAACCCACACACTCGGTGTAAACCTGAATGTTGGCGCCCATCTTGCGCAGCGCAGTCACGAAACCAAAGCGGTTCTCATAGACCGTTTCATGAACGATCGAAAGCCCATCGGCCTGGGTCAGAGCCACAACCAGGGGCTGCTGCCAGTCGGTCATGAAGCCGGGGTGAACATTGGTTTCGAGGACGATTGGCTTCAGAGACCCACCCGGGTGGTAGAAGCGGATTCCGTCCTCTTCAACATCGAAAGCTCCCCCGACCTTGCGGAAGGTATTAAGGAAGGTAATCATGTCCGGCTGGTGTGCTCCACGCACAAAAACGTCACCGCGGGTGGCCAGCGCAGCCGAACCCCAGGAGGCGGCCTCGATCCGGTCCGGTAGGGCGGTGTGCGAGTAACCCTCGAGTCGCTCCACACCCTCGATGCGGATGGTGCGGTCGGTGTCAACCGAGATGATGGCGCCCATCTTCTGCAGCACGTTGATCAGGTCCATGATCTCCGGCTCAATGGCCGCACCTGTCAGCGTGGTGATGCCCTGCGCCATGACCGCGGTGAGCAGGGTCTGCTCTGTAGCGCCCACCGAAGGGTAGGGCAGGTTGATCTGCGTGCCCTTGAGTCCGTCCTTAGGGGCGGTGAGGCGGATGCCCTCGGCGGTTTTCTCAACTTCAGCTCCGAAACGACGCAGCGTCTCCAGGTGGAAGTCGATGGGACGGTCACCGATGACGCAGCCACCCAGCTCAGGAATGAAGGCCTCACCCAGGCGGTGCAGCAGCGGGCCGCAGAACAGAATGGGAATCCGTGAGGAACCGGAGAGCGCATCAATCTCGGTGGGGGTGGCTGAATCGACGTGGGAGGGGTCGAGGATCATGACGCCCTCTTCCTCATCGAAGATCACATCCACACCGTGCAGGTTCAGCATGTCGCGAACCACATCAACGTCGCGGATCAGCGGAACGTTGCGCAGCTGCGACGGCGAATGACCTAGCAGAGAGGCGACCATCGCCTTGGGGACGAAGTTCTTCGCCCCCCTAACGGAAATCGTTCCGTACAGCGGGCTTCCGCCCTCAACCCTCAGAACCTTGCCGCTGGGGGCGGTTGAACTAAGAGCCGTGTCAGTCTTTTGCAAGAGGAACTCCCTATTCGTGAGCCGAGATAGGAGCGAGTTTACCGTCTGTTCGAAGGCGCGCCTGTAGAGAAGCGGCACACTTGGTCAAAAGCGGTCTAGTCCTGCAGTGTTTTTGGCTTCCAGCTTGGCCTTTGCGCCTCAAAAGCAGAGATGTCTCCCTCGGCGCGCAGGGTGAGACCGATGTCATCCAGCCCCTCCATGAGACGCCAGCGGGTGTAGTCATCAATCTCAAACGGGTAGGTGGCACCCCCGGCTTTGACCGTGCGGTCCTCCAGCGAAACTTCAAGCTCAGTCCCGGGCTCCGTTTCGATCAACTTCCACAGCGCCTCGCAGTCTTCCTGCGAAATCACCCCGGCCACCAGGCCCTGTTTTCCTGAGTTGGAACGGAAAATATCACCAAACTTGGGGGCGAGGACAACCCGGAAGCCGTAGTCCTTTAGCGCCCAAACCGCGTGTTCACGGGAGGATCCGGTGCCAAAGTCCGGTCCGGCCACCAGCACCGAACCCCGGGCGTAAATGGGATCGTTGAGGACGAACGCCGGGTCCTTCCGCCACGCCGAGAACAGTGCGTCCTCAAAACCCGTCCTCGTGATCCTCTTCAGGAAAACGGCGGGAATGATCTGGTCGGTATCGACATTCGATCGTCGCAGCGGGACTCCGATACCCCTATGGGTACTTATCTTTTCCATGTCTACTTCGCCTCGCCGGTATTTCCTTCGCCGTACTCTGCCCCCAGCTGCGCCCCGTGCGGGATGACGTCGAGGTCAGCCG
>CAMFDH010000045.1 GCA_945949035.1 uncultured Actinomyces sp. | reverse complement strand
GAACTGCGCGAGGGTGGCGAGCGTCACGATTCGCTGGTTTACGCAGCCAAGCAGGAGATCGGCATTCGTCGTTTCCTGGAGGAACGCAACGCCGGCGCTTTCACCACCAACTTCGAGGACCTCGGCGCCCTGAAGCAACTGCCCGGCATTGCCGCGCAGCGCCTCATGGCACAGGGCTACGGTTTTGGTGCCGAGGGCGACTGGAAGACCGCCGTCCTGGTTCGTGCGGTGAAGGCCATGAGCGAGGGACTGCCTGGTGGCGCCTCACTGATGGAGGACTACACCTACAACCTGGTGCCGGGCGAAGAGCTGATTCTTGGCGCTCACATGCTGGAGATCTGCCCCACCCTGACAACCCAGAAGCCGAAGGTGGAGATCCACCCCCTCGGCATCGGCGGCAAGGAAGACCCGGTGCGGATGGTCTTCCATACCGATCCCGGTCCCGCCCTGGTCGTCTCGCTGGCAGACATGGGAACCCGTTTCCGTCTGACGGCCAATGAGGTCGAGGTGGTTGAGCCACCGGCCCCGATGCCGAACCTGCCCGTGGCCCACGCGGTGTGGAAGCCACAGCCCTCGCTCGAGGTGTCCGCGGAGTGCTGGATGGAGTCCGGAGGTGCTCACCACACCGTCCTCACCAACTCGATTGGCGCCGATGTCTTCCGCATCTTCGCCGATATGGCCCGCACCGAGCTGCTCTTGATCGACCAGGACACTACCGTCCCCACGTTCAAGGACAAGGTGCGTTGGAACTTCGCCTATTACCACCTCGCCAATGGCGTATAAGGGGTAATCTGGCAGGCCGGTGGATGTTAGAGCAGCAGGTGGTGCAGCGCTAACATCCACCGGTTTTTCACAATGCGACAATAACCATGTGAACAGTGGTGTTTACAGTAGGAGGAGTGTCATGCCTAAGCCCTCTTCGGCAGTCGATTCTGCCCCGGTAGCGCGGGCCGGACGTATGCCGTCCATGGCTGACGTTGCTGCCAGGGCCGGCGTTTCACACCAGACGGTTTCCAGGGTTATCAACAACAAGGGAGCCGTGCGGGATGAGACCCGCCAGCGGGTCCTCGACGCCATGTCTGAGATGGGCTATCGGCGCAACGAAGCTGCCCGGGCCCTTGCTTCCAGTCAGAGTCGCCTGATCGGGGTAATCACACCCCGCTTTGTCGAGTGGGGTCCGGCCACCACCCTGCTCTCCCTTCAGCTTGCCGCCAACCACGACGGCTACTTCGTCAGTGTTGCAACGCTTGCAGAGTTCACCACCGAGGCAATGCGGGCCGCACTTGATGACCTGCTCAGCCTTGGCGTGGCCGGCCTCATCGTCATCGCTCCGGTTGAACCGATGGCCCAGGAACTTGAGGCGCAAACTGTTCCGGTCCCCACCCTGGTCATCGCCTCGCGTTGGATCAAAGAGGACTCTAAACTGCCCCGGATAGGGATGGACCAGCGCTCGGGTTCCAGGGCTGCCCTGGAGCACCTCAAGGACAAGGGCTGCAAATCGGTTGCCCACATCGCCGGGCCCACCGATGACTTCGACGCCATGGAACGTGATTCCTCCTGGGAGATATTCACAGAGGAACTGGGACTTGAGAAGGGCGCTCGGGTCCGTGGTGACTGGAGTGCGGGCAGTGGCTATGACGCCATGAAAGAGCTGCTCACCAAACCGCTTCCCGATGCCGTGTTTGTAGCCAACGACCAGATGTCACTCGGGGCCCTCAAGGCTCTCTCTGAAGCTGGGATCCGCGTTCCAGAAGATGTTCGGGTGTTTGGCTTTGACGATCAGGATGGGGTCGCTTTCTTTGAGCCGGCGCTGACGACGGTGCGCCAGCACTTCAGTCAGATTGGTGAGAATGCCATCGAGGCCCTCATCGAGTTGATCGCGGGACGAACACCCGAGCTGAAGAGTATTGCCACCAAACTCAAGGTGCGGGCTAGCGCCTAACGCTCCCCTATCGTCCGGGTCTCCAGCCGAAGTCTGGAGGACTTTGCACGCCCGGCTTGGTTATTACCGCACTGCTCGCAACTGCTCGGGTTTGACTCCTTCCCCACCTCATGATCATTTGTTACAAAACCGAGACATAACTGACTAGACACCACATCCGTTAGCGCTAACATTGTGAGTGAGAACTCGTTCCAACATCGGATTGGTTCTTTGAGCACAAACTCCCGGTTCCACCGGGGCGAACGTGCAGTTTCCCCCGGGGGTCGAGACACAGCAGTTATCGACTGATCGGTCAACCGAAACGACACTCAATGAGGAGAAAATCGAATGAAGGCTATTGGTAAAGGCAGGATGTGGGCCAGCGGTGCCGGCCTCCTGGCTGCAAGTGCTCTGATCCTCGCCGGTTGTGGCGGCGGCGGCGCAGGCGCTTCAAATGAAACCACCGAAGAAGAGTCCGGCGGCGACGCGGGAACAGAGGCCAGCGGCGAATGCGGCACCGATATGACCATCGGTGTCGCCATGCCTACCCAGACTTCAGAGCGTTGGATCGCTGACGGCAACGCTGTGAAGGAAGGCCTTGAGGCCGCCGGATACACCGTTGACCTGCAGTACGCCAACGATGACATCCCCACCCAGACCCAGCAGATCGACCAGATGATCACCAACGGAGCAGACGTCCTCGTCCTCGCTTCGATTGATGGCACCGCCCTCTCCAGCCAGCTGGATGCGGCAGGCGCTGCGGGTATCCCGGTCATCTCCTACGACCGCCTCATCCGCGACAACGAGAACGTTGAGTTCTACGTGTCCTTCGACAACTACCTGGTTGGTGTAGCCCAGGGCACCGCCCTCCTCTACGGCCTCGGCCTGGTTGAGATGGACGGCACCCCTGCTGCTGACGCACCCAAGGGCCCGCTGAATATTGAGCTCTTCGCAGGTTCACCTGATGACAACAACGCAGGCTTCTTCTTTGGTGGCGCCATGGATACCATCCAGCCATACATTGATGAGGGCGTCCTCGTCGTCAAGTCGGGCCAGACCAAGTTCGACCAGGTAGCAACCCTGCGCTGGTCGCAGGAAGCAGCACAGAAGCGCATGGAAGACCTCCTGTCCTCCACCTACTCTGATGGCACTGAGCTCTCCGGCGTTCTCTCTCCCTTCGACGGTATCTCCCGCGGTGTCATCACCGCTCTGCAGGGCGTAGGCCTGGGCCCGACACTGTCTGAAGGCCTGCCAGTTGTCACCGGTCAGGACGCAGAAGTCGCCTCGATCAAGCTGATCAATGAGGACATCCAGCAGTCCACCATCTTCAAGGACACCCGCCTTCTCGCCGAGAAGTCGGTTGAAGTTGTCATGGACATCGCCTGTGGCGTCGAGCCCGAGGCCAACAACACCGAGGACTACGACAACGGTGTGAAGATCGTTCCGTCGTACCTCCTTGATGTCATGACCATCTACAAGGACAACATCGAGCAGGACATCATTGGTTCGGGTTACTGGACGGCCGAAGAGGTCGCCTCCGGTGTTCCGGCTAAGTAGTCACCCCTAGGTCCCTTGGGATCAAGGATTGGGCGGCAGTGAGTAGACCTTGCTGCCGCCCAACCCAAAAAACCAGACTTTCTGACCATCAAGATTGGTAGCGTAATGGCAGACAACATCTTGGAAATGCGTGACATTTGCAAGAGTTTCTCCGGCGTCGAAGTGCTCAAGGATGTTAACTTCAACGTTCGTCGGGGCGAGATTCACGCCCTGTGCGGAGAAAACGGAGCGGGAAAATCAACGCTCATGAAGGTCCTTTCGGGTGTCTACCCGTTTGGGTCTTACTCCGGTGACATCGTCTATAACGGCGAGGTCGCAAAGTTCAACTCAGTCAAGAGCTCCGAGGACGCCGGCATTGGCATCGTCCACCAGGAACTAGCCCTCGTCTCCTACCTGTCGATCGCCGAGAACCTCTTCTTGGGTTCCAAGAAGCCAAAGTCTTTCCTCGGCGCGATTGACTGGAACGAAATGAACCACCGGGCCCAGCAGATGCTTGTTCGCGTCGGACTGGACGAACCGGTAATGACGCCGGTCGGCCAGCTCGGTGTGGGCAAGCAGCAGATTGTTGAGATCGGCAAGGTCCTTGCTAAGAACGTCGAACTGCTCGTTCTTGACGAACCCACTGCCGCCCTGAACGACCATGACTCAGAGACTCTGCTCGGCCTCGTCCGTCAACTGCGGGACTCCGGTGTCACGATCATCATTATTTCGCACAAGCTGAATGAGATTGAGGCAATCGCGGACCGCACCACCGTCCTTCGTGACGGCGCCACGGTTGGCACCCTGGATATGCATGACCCCAATGTCACCCAGGACGACATCATCCGCATGATGGTCGGACGCCAACTCAGCCAACGCTACCCGGACCGCGACTCAAACCCCGGTGAGGTTCTCTTTAGGGTTGAAGACTGGACAGTCCACCACCCCACCCAGCCCGACCGGGTCATCGTCAAGAATGCTGATTTTGAGGTTCGCCGCGGTGAAGTGGTTGGCATCGCCGGCCTGATGGGGGCGGGACGCACCGAACTTGCCATGAGTATCTTTGGCAAGTCCTACGGCTCCCACATCTCCGGCAAGGTCTATAAGAACGGCGAGGAGATCGATGTCTCCACCGTTGCCAAGGCAGTCAAGAACAAGGTCGCTTACGCGACCGAGGACCGCAAGGTGTACGGCCTCAACCTGATTGACGATATCCGCCGCAACATCGGTATTGCCGGGATCCACAAGCACGCTGTGCGCGGCGTGGTCAACGACAACCAGGAGATGGTGGTCGCAACCAACTACAAGTCGGCGATGAACATTCGCGCCAACAACGTCATGCAGTTGGCTGGCTCCCTCTCCGGCGGCAACCAGCAGAAGGTAGTTCTGTCCAAGTGGCTCTACACCGATGCTGATGTGCTGATCCTGGATGAACCGACCCGAGGCATTGACGTCGGAGCCAAGTTTGAGATCTACACCCTGATCAACGACATGGTTGCCCAGGGCAAGGCTGTCGTCGTCATCTCCTCCGAGCTCGAGGAACTCCAGGGCATCACGGACCGCATCTACACCCTGGCCTACGGACGTATCACCGGCGAGATGCCGACGTCCCAGGCCACCCAAGAAGAACTCATGAGACTAATGACCATTGAACCCAAGAAGGAGTCGGCGTCGTGACCGCTGCACGCGACCTCATAAAAAATACGTTTGGCTCTAGCCTGCGTCAATCCGGCATTTTTGTCGCTTTCGTTGCGATCGTGATTGTCTTTGCGGTCATCAACCCAACGTTCCTCTCGGCCTCCAACCTGACGAACATCGTCCTCCAGTACTCCTACATCCTGGTGCTGGCAATCGGCATGCTGTTCGTCATCGTCCTCGGACAGATTGACCTGTCCGTCGGTTCTGTGGTTGCCCTGACGGGCGCCGTCTCAGCGGTGCTGGTCATTCGCCACGGTTTGCCGTGGTGGATGGGCGTCGTCGCGGCTCTGCTTGTCGGTCTGGCGGTCGGTGCCTTCCAGGGCTTCTGGGTGGCCTACGTGGGAATCCCCGGCTTCATCGTCACCCTGGCCGGCATGATGATGTTCCGAGGTCTGACCTACAACGTCCTCGACAACGTCTCCCTCTCCCCCTTCCCCAAGGGCTACTACAACATTGCCAACGGATTCCTCAACGGCCTGTTTGGTGGGTACGGGGTCGATATATTCACCCTGGTCATCTTCGCGATCGGCGTGGTCGGCTACGCCTACTTCGCCTGGAAGGCTCGCCAGGACAAGCTCAAGTACGGTCAGGCAGTCGAGAACATCGGCTTCTTCATCGCGAAGATCGTCATTGTTGCCGCAGTTGTGATGGCATTCGCCTACAAGCTGTCCACCGCACGTGGTCTGCCTATCGTCCTCATCATTCTGGCCACGCTGATCCTGATTTACGGCTTCGTCTCGCAGCGCACCATCTTTGGTCGTGACGTCTACGCCATCGGTGGTAACAAGACCGCAGCCGCCCTCTCGGGTATCAACGTCAAGTCGATCTCCTTCTGGGTCTACGTCAACATGGGCTTCCTGGCCGGTGTTGCGGGTGTCCTCTACTCGGCTCGTATGAATGGTGCCCAGCCTTCTGCTGGCAACATGTTCGAGCTGGATGCGATTGCCGCCTGCTTCGTCGGTGGCGCTTCCACCACCGGTGGTATCGGCCGTGTCACCGGCGCCCTCGTCGGTGGTCTGGTCATGGCCGTCCTCTCCAACGGTATGCAGCTGATGGGCGCTTCGACCTCAACGCAGCAGATCGTCAAGGGTGCCGTCCTCCTCCTCGCAGTTGCGTTCGACGTTTACAACAAGCGTCGCTCGGGCGCAGCAGCCTAGGTCGATTCGTCCCCCCTTCGGGACAATCCAAAAGCGGCCACTCTGGAATCTCTTCCAGGGTGGCCGCTCTTTTGTCATGTTGAGGACGAGACCTGCCGGTTACTCCGCTGCCAGCGCCTCGACGGGTGAGACTGCCGAGGCTCGTCTTCCGGGCATGATCGAGGCGATCACTGCCGCCCCGATGGCAACCACGACCACAATCAGCCACTGCAGCCACGGGACCTGCAGGACGTACTCAGAGACACCGACGGGAAGCGACATGAACCCAACCGCCCCGAAGAAGGCACCTGCCAGCAGACCCAGCAGAGTCGAGACCGCCCCGATCAGCAGCGCCTCCCAACTGAGCATTTCGCGAATCTGCTTCTTAGTCATACCGAGGGCGCGCAGCAGACCGTTCTCCCGGGTCCTTTCGTGAACTGAGAGGGACAGGGTGTTGGTGATACCGACCAGGGCAACGAGAACGGAAACCGCCAGTAGACCCACCACCACGAGGACGAGAATATTGACGATCTGGTCGATTGCGGCACGCTTGGCAACGGATCCATCGAGGGATAGGTCCGCCCCCTCAGCCTGGATGTCGCTGATGACTGTCTGGTAGTTGGCGGGGTCGGTAAGCTCCAGCCAGATCTGCGTTGGCTCGAGGTCGAGACCCATCTGTGCCACCGTTTCGGGCGAGACGATGAAGATGCTGTTGCCCGTTAGAGCATCGCCCGAGATCAACTTCAGTTCCGAACACTTCTCCGCGACGCAAATCTCGGCGGACTCACCAAAGTCCAGCATCCAGTACGGCACCATGACCTCACCGGCCGGCGGCATATCAAAGCCACCTCTCACGGCATCGCTCAGGTTGCTTCCGGTGACCAGGGTGCCCTGACTGATGAACTCATCCGTCGTTCCAGCCCCCAGGGTGATGTCAGCGCTAGCCCCATCAACCACGGCGCTCTGCTGGACCCCATCCAGGTTGGTAAGCACCTCCAGCTGCTTACCGGTGAAGCCGGCTGCTGGAGCTGAGACTGTCAGATCCAGCGGTGCATTGCGGTCCAGGCTGGACACAGCCGTCGCACGCATTGACTGGGCTCCGAAGGTCACCATGGTAATCAGGGCGACACCTATGAAGACCGCCACGCCCGTCGCCGCGGTTCGGCCGGGGTTACGCACCGTATTTCGTGAGGCCAGGCGGAAAGAGACCGAGCCCGCTCGCCTGCCGAACATGCCCGTGATCAGGGGGAGCACCGAGGAGAGCAGGGTGATGAGGGCGGCGGCGGTCAACACCGCCAGGCCCAGAACGGCTGGGAATCGGGTCAGCTTCTCGTCCGGGTCTACCGTTGAGAACGCCAGGTAGGCGGCGGCTGCTCCCAGTCCGACCGTGAGCAGCAGACTGGTGATTGCCACGGCAATCTGGCGCTTCCTCATCTTGGCCACCGTGACCACACGACCGCCCAGTCCTTCAACCGGAGAGATCCTGGAAACGCGGCCGGCAGGCCGAGAACCAGCGGCGAGCGTCAGCAGAGAGCCCACGACAACCACAATGAGCATCGGTGGGAGGCTGACCGAGCCCAGGGCGGCAGCGAAGCTCTTGGAAGTGCCAGCTGCAGCTGCAACCGCGGCACCCCCAAACAGCCCCAGGGCTGCACCAATCAGGGAGCCGAGAAGACCAACCACCAGGGACTCAAGCAGCATGAGTCGTCTGACCTGACCACCGGTGGCGCCGATGACGCGCAGCAGTGCCAACTCACGTTCACGCTGGCCAAAGATGACCTGGAAGGTTGTCCCCACCACGATCATCGCCACTGCCGCCGAAATCGTGGGGAAAACCAGCATCATGGCGGTGATCGCCGCGTCGGAAGAACCGATCGCGTCTAGGGCTTTATCCGTTGCCTCAAACTCCGGGGTGACCACGACACCCGTGATTCCCGCTGCCGAGAGTGCGGCCTCGATTTGCCCCACCAGTTCGGTCTGCTGCTCCCTGGAGAGCCTCTCGGACTGCCCCGCCACCAGGACTCCGTCAAGCCAAGCCGTGGGATCAAGTTCCTTGATCCCCTCTCGCGACATGAGGAGGTCGGTGGTCGACAGGCCGAGACCCGCGTTACCGCCCTCGGAAATGCCGGTAATAGTTACGTCGTGCTCACCGGTCTCGAACCCCTTGAGGGTGATGACAGAGCCGACCTCGACCCCGTATCGTTCTGCACTTGCTTCAGAGACCAGGGCTTCAAGTGGCCCGGTCGGGAGTGCGCCTTCAACCAGGTCCGGG
>CAMFDH010000044.1 GCA_945949035.1 uncultured Actinomyces sp. | reverse complement strand
ATAGAAACGGGTCATCCTGCCTGGTGGGGCGGGGCTAGAATCGACGAACACCGTCAGAACGTCTGTGAGTGTGTCTGAGGGTTTCAGGCCGTTCTAGGTCGATAGGGAACTGCGGGAAAGGCATAGTCTTAGTTTGAGGTTCCGGAGACCGGTCAAGATAAGCACATTTTGGCCGCCGAATCGTAACCGGGGGTTACCCCCTAGACCGGAATAGCCTGTTCTCGGCGATAGGACTCGCCTAGGAGCGATTAGAATGTTGAAAACGGGTCTAGGTAAGGGTGGGGGAATTCTAGGCCGTTAGCGGCGTTTAGCGGGGTAGTAGTTAAGAAACTTTAGCCCGAGAGAAAAAGAGCACGAAAAAAGCCCCGCCATCTTCAGACAGCGGGGCTTTTCCGAGGTGGCTAGCCGTACCTTTCCACCTCATCTTCGGTTGCTTCATCATAACCTTCGGCATCTAGAAAGTCGTGGAAGCCTACACGGTAAGCGATAGGGTCAAGTTCGGCCAGTACCCGTGAAGGATCGAACGTGATCCCGGCGATGGTGACCAAGCCCTCCTCATTGAGATATCCATCGTACAGGTCTCGTAGATCGTCTTCGGAGATTACTTCGTTCGTCTCGGTGTGAATGTAGTACAGCATGGTTACCCTCCTTGGGCAGATTGTTCAGTGTTTTGGCGATTGGTTGAGCATATTGTCCACTCATTGTGATTGCGCATATTGCTCAGTCCCACCTCTGGAAGATAGTAGCCAAGCCCAGAGCAATAAGCCCCAGGAAGATGAGCATGATCCCGATCGGAATGTCAAGCAAGGTTGTACCTCGCTTTCAGTCGGCGGAGTTCGGCACTCCCAGCCGGGGCAACACGACGATGGCTAGTCGCGTTCACTCCTAGCGCAGCCATGAGGGCCACGGTATCCAGCGGCTTGCTAGCGTTGACGTGCTTGGCCTTCCGTCGCTGCCGGGCTAGCACCGTAGCGGCTTTTGCTTCCGGCGTGCGCTTCTTCTCTGTTCGCATGGCTCTAGTTCCCTTCCGTTACGAGGTACTTGCGCAGGTTGTCCTTCGACATGTGTCCGAAGCCGTTTTGGGCGGCGAATTCCTTAATGTGCCGAAGTGTCGTGGCAGAATAGAATCCAAAGACTCTTAGCTCACCCTCAGCGGTGATCTTAGCCACCCTAGTCGGGTAGCTAATCAAGTCTTTGGAGCCGGGGATACTACCGGCCCGCACGTGCGCCTTGCCGTAGAATGACTTGTGGCTATCGTGAATTGCGGTGAGTTCGTACATGGTTACAGTCTCCCAACTGTGAAAGGTACTAACGATTAGTCTCGTCAGGCCGGATTATCGTTGTATCCGACGACCTCACACTAGGCCCGTAGGAACGTCCAGTGTGAAGTTTCGACTTATTCCGTGTTGGTGATATGTGTAATTCGGTATGGTTCAATCACGTTCGTACTTGTCCAGGTCAGCGATATCACCTGCGATCTCCACCGGGGCGTAACCGTCCATGAAGTACGTCACAACTTCATCGTAAGAATCGGCGTAGATACCTCCCAGTGAGGCACAAATACCCGCGGTAGGCTCTTGCCAATCTCGATACTTGTCATCGTTTACTTGTTCCGTGACAGTTACCCCAAACACGTCACCCCTGGCCCATATTGACAACTCATCGACGTAGCTGGGCAGGCGGTCTACGATATCCGGGTTATCAGTTTCGACCAAGACATCAACCCAATCACTCTGAGAGTAACCGTGAGTTGTCTGGCCATAGTAGCGGTACGGCTGGCCGGTGATCCGCATGAAACGATTGAGTAGTTCGGCAAGTTCATCGATAAGCAAGTGACCGAAGCGTTCGGCAATGAGATCATACGTGCCAGCGCCTTCAAACGTGTTACGGTCATATTTGTACGTCGAGCCATAGCAGGACTTGAGTACCCCTAGCCGGATATCCGACCATTCCTCAACCGGGCTATCCACGTCGGTATCGTGGTAGATGTCCACCTTGTAGCGAACATTCGGGTCAGATTCGCTAGCGTAGTAACGAGTTTCCAAGTGTGTCATTGTTCCTATCCTTCGGTTGTGTTCGTCGTGCCTACGCGAGGAATCGAACCTCGCCGTATACCCTTGCCGTTAGGCAACGTATAGTAGGCGGTGAAGGTCAAGTGGCGAATGTCAAACTTGACAGTACGGGTTAGAGCAATTGCACTCCGCTTCAAGTAACGGATCATAGGATGTAAGGATACCGTGCATCTCTACCTTCCCCCATAGATTGACGCGACTCTGCCATGGCCTGTTCGCCAGTGCGCGGGCGGTAGCATCCCCGCTCACAGGGTAGTCTGATCGTATCGCCTCAACCGGCGCGTGTGTTGCTTTCATTGTTCTAGTCCTTGGTTGGTTGGTTGGTTGGTTGGTTGACTACGCGGCTTGAGGTACGTCAATGACGCGGTTGGTGTGGCGGTCATAGATGGCTAGTTCCCCGCGCTGTGCGGCCCACTGGAGAGCGCTGGATAGTGTGGTGTGCGTGTCCCCCGCGTCTACATACAGTAGCCCGTCATCGAGCCATACGCCTACGGTGCCGACGTTGATGTGTTGGTTAGCGTATTCTATGACACGCTTGACAACCGACAAGACATGTGCTATGTCCTCGGTGTTACTGGTAACATCAGTGTGCATCCCGCCTACAACGTAGCGTCCGGCGGGGAGTGCGTCACTGAAAGCGTACTCTGTATGTCCTTCGCCTGCTACCGCCTTACGCGCTAGCTCTCGGGCCTGGTCGCCTGTGAATCTCATGACATTAATCCTTTCATGTTGACTTGAGTCGTGCCTAGCCACCCTGCGATGGTATGGATACGCGGCCAGTCGGCGCGCCTAGGCGGTTGCGCTGAGTCAGTCGGTGTGACTGGTACGCGCAACAAATTTGCGTTTTACATTGCCGTTTACCGCGCGGTAGAAGATGCGCGGCCTCAGTTCTTGTTTGGCTTTAGGTGCTCTGTGGAGTTGTCAAGTATCGGGCGGTAAGACGGTTCGCTCTAAGTTGTTAGCTACCTTGTCTGACCTTGTACTTATAGTTTACGCGGGATGAGGCTCCAGTGCAACCCTGGCACATCTCGGGCGTGTCTGAGCGTTAGCTGAGAGTGAGATTGTGTGGGGTAACGCGGCAAGTGGTAAGTGAGCTAAGCTCAGAAGAGGGTACGTGAGGGATGTTTAGATATTGTTGAAAGAGTTTCACTGATTGCGTTCATGAGATAAGCTCAAGGTGAGGTATTTTCACGTGGGGTAACCTCACTTTTTGGGCGGGGACTTACCGCACCCGCGTTAGAGAGTTAGAATTCCCTCACCCGTAAAAGCACGAGGGGCTGTCAGAAAGGTTCCCCACTAGGAAGTATTATGCCACCACCGGGAGGCCGAAAATTAAATTTCGTGATAGATTTGTCACAACCGAAAACGATAAGGAGGTTATCTATGTCATACGCCGAATGTAAGTTCCAAGGGTGCCCGAGGCCAGCTTTAACCAAGGGGCTCTGTAATGGCCATTACCTACAACAGTGGCGTGGGTCCGACCTAACACCGCTACAAGACGCAGAAACTCTCCTGACCCGGTAGAATGGACTGAGGAGGATTCATTACTATGCCCGCTACGACTATCCAGCAATACCTGTACCCCCCCGAGGACCCGCCGGAGACCGAGTTGACACCCGAGCGTATCGACCGGATCATCTGGCGGGGCCTAGGGCATAAGTCGGTTCGGCAGCTAGCTCATGAGACTGGACTGACCCCGGAACAGGTCTACTCGCGCAAGCAGGAGCTGTTTGAAGCCGTAGATGTGCTGAGCCTTCAGGAGCAGCAGATGAAGGCTATGGTGTCGATGCAGGAGCTTGCCGAGAACGCCCGTGAGATGGCCGAGAACATTATGGACGAGCGCAACGTGGCGGGGGCTTATAACGCTGCCGTGAATGCCCAGGAGAAGATTCTCAAGCAGGTCCGGGCGCTGGCGAAGGATGACGACTCGAAGGTCGAGCAATTAAACTTGCTACGTCAAAGAGAGCTGCTGCGGTTGGTGGACTCCGTGGTTCGGGTGAGTGTTGAGGAGATATCAAATACGTATGGTCTTGATCCTGAAGAACTCCTAGAGGTGTTCCAAATGAACCTTATTCAGGAAGCCCGGAACTCGGATTTGGAGCGTCTGTAACGTGCAACTGACAGGTATCGCTGAAGAGGTGGTTGCAGAGCTTCGGCAGAAGTCGAAGTTGCGGTTGTACCAGCGCGACCCAGAGGCATGGTATTGGGATGTGTTGGGCGGGAAGTGGTGGTCGAAGCAGCAGGAGGTGACGTGGTCGTTCGCTGACCCGGAGAAGTCACAGACGATGACCGTCGTGAAGTCCTGTAACGGAATCGGAAAAACGCGCCTTGCGGCTGACCTGGCGACGTACCTCGTTGCGGTGTTCGATCCGATGGAAACGACAATCATTTCCACTGCCCCGATTTTCTCGCAGATTCGGACGGGCCTGTTTCGATACATCAACGATAACTATAACGTTGCACTGGACAACGGCTTCGAGTTGCCTGGCCGGTTCGTATCTGACCCTGCACTGAAGGTAGCCCGTATGGGAGGGGGTAACGATAAGGACGTGATGCAGGCGAAGCGTCCTGCGGATAACAACCTGATCTCAAGCTTCCAGGGTATCCACGATGGGCTCGTAGCGGTGTTTATGGACGAGGCGGGGGGTCTTCCGGAGGACTTGTGGATTGGCGCGAACGCGGTTACAACCAATGAGCACGCGAAGATTCTCGCCATCGGTAATCCAGATAGGCTCCACACCGCTTTTCACGCCCGGTTTAAGGATCGCGAGAAGTACCGGGACTGGAACACGATCTCAATTTCGGCGTACGACTCCCCAAACCTGACCGGGGAAGTTGTGCATCCCGACCCGGAGAAGGACAAGGAGATCAAGAGCCACCTGGTGCAGAAGTCCTGGGTGGAGATGATGGAGCGTCAGGCGCACCCGAATGTCGTGCTTGCGAAGGTGCACGGGGAGTTCCCGAAGGATGATGCTTCTTCGTTCTTCACGCAGACCACGATGGATACTGCGTTCAATGCGGAGATTACCCCGAATGCCACGCAACCCCGCGTCCTCTCAGCCGACCTCGCTTTTGCCGGTGAAGACCACACGACTGTGTACCTCAATCACGGAGGTAAAGTCCGCCAGGTGGAGACGTGGCAGTACGTGGATAACCCTATGGAGCAGGCTCGGAAGCTGCACACGTTGGCTACGGATATGGGTGTGGACGAGCTTAGACTGGATGCGTCGGGTGCAGGTATCGGCGTGCACAAGGCACTGGAGCAAGAGCCGGAGTTCCGAGGTGCTCGGTACCTCCTTATCGGCATCCAGTGGGGTTCTGCGTCTCCAGATAACAATGAGTGGGCACAGTTCCGCTCGTACATGTACGATTCTCTCCGCCGTCAGATGCAGACCGGTAAGGTTGATCTCAGCCCGGAGGACAAGAACCTAAAGGAGCAGTTACAGGTTCTACCGTTCGGATTGAACGTAAAGGGCGCGATCCAAATAGCTAGTAAGTCGAAACTCCGATCGCAGGGCATTTCTAGTCCCGACGAGCTTGACGCTGTGGTGATGTCCGTGGTTGACCTTTCGGGGTGGACAGGCGCTCAGTACCAGGTTGGTGACGCTCTGGTGGTCGATCATGAGGATTTGCCGTCGTTCGAGATGGAGTTGCAGATGCAGGGAGCCGGAATTCCGATTTTCTAGGCTGCAAACAGTGGAAAACCCCCGAAGTAAGGTAGAATAGAGGTATTATGGTCGATTTAAGCGCTATTCAGGCCCAGTTCGAGGCATTACAGGCAGATAACGAGCATCTTTCGGAGTCTTTGGCTGACGTGAAGGCCATGATGGCCATAGATGACGCCGGATGGAGTCTCATTACCGGGATTGCCAACGGGGAACGACAGGAAGGACGCGATCTGGACGAGGTGAAGGCTGTCGCAAAGCAACCTAGGGTGCAGGCAGCATCCTCAGCCCCCCCTAAGCGAGCAGTAGACCTCCATGCGGGGTTCGTGTTCGGCAAGGGGTTGGAAATTGACGACACAATCCGGGAGCCGGGTAAGCGGGGGCAGCAGAAGGAGACCGTCAGGTTCTTTGAAGACCCTGTAAACCAAGAGGCCGTATTCTCTGGCGGAGCACACCGGGAACTCCAGAGGGAGCGTTTCACGACGGGGAATGTTGTCGTGCTTTGTGATCCGAAGAAGCGGAAGGTACGTCGTGTTCCCATCGAGGAGATTACAGGGGTCATGACGAACCCGGATTTCGCTGAAGAAGTGTGGGCCTGGCAGCGTACATGGGATCAGACGCAAGCCGATGGTAAGTCGAAGAAAATGGTGCGCTGGTACCCGACGAATCGTTGGGAAGGCGCAAAGCCTACGTCGATCAAGTCCGGCACGGAGCACATTCCGGTGGAAAAGAGTATTGTCGCCGTAGACCTTCGGGCGAATCGACAGACCGGATGGGCGCTGGGGGTGGCTGATGCGGTAGCAGGTCTTATGTGGTCGCGTGCGTATGGTGAGGTCATGAGGTACGGCCAGATCGTGAACGAAAGTCTCGCCAAGCTGATCTTCAAAGTGACGCAGAAAACCCGCAAGGGTGCTCAGAATACCGCGGTGAAGCTGGGCAGCGCGAACGAGTACGGTGGGGCCGGGGTCGTTGGCGAAGGTCAGGACATTTCCTTGGTCAACTCGTCCATGAGCGCGTATAAGTTCTCGGAATCTCAGCCGATTGCAGCGATGGCGGCAGCAGCGTGGTCGGTAAGCACCATGGACTTACTGAATAGCAGTGCAGCAGCAGGTTCGAGTTATGGGTCAGCGAACGCTCTGACCGAAGGTAACCGTAATTTCATGACGGGGATGCAGAACGAGTGGACGCAGTTCCTCCAGGATATCTTTCAGGCGTGTGGACTTGGCAGACCCGGCATCCACTGGCCTCCGCTGGATACACCAGACGCCTACCGGCAGGCACAGGAACTCGCACTGTACAGACCAGCACTACACGACCACGAGTTCCGTGCTGAGGTTCTCGACCGGCTGGATTACCCCGGAGACCCGAACGACATACCCCCGCTACTCAAGGCGGAGTCTGAAGGATCAGCTAGACGGCCCGACCCCCACAACAACGGGGCACAGGCGGCATCTCCAGACCAAGGAGGCGAGGGGAACGGCACCGGGGGGCAGAACGCCGCCGACAAACGAGACTTGCAAGACAACTAAGGAGAAAAATGGCAACGCTTTCCGCAATCGAGTTCGGGAACACGCTCAAGTACACTCTTTCCGACGGCAGCACGGTGGAAGAGGCAGAACCGTGGGACGAAACCTTTTACAAGAACCTTAACTACACGAAGACTACGGACGATTGTATTCTCGTGATGAATGTGAGCATGTCGGTGCAGTGCATCCCGACCGGGGCAGCTCCCGAACCGCGGAAGCAAGAACCCGAGACCGGAGTTGAAGAGGCATAAAGTGTGATACGATAGAGGTACACACTTCCTCCCTCGTGGTTGAAGTATTGCTCCCTTCTGTTGGAGATGACCCCCGTGGGGCTAGGACGAGATTCAGCCGCCGGGGGTTTTCTCTTGCCCGTGTCACAACCGTACCGGGTTCAGTATAGTTCTGACAACCATGGGTGGTTCACGCCCCACCATGATTGTGATATGATAGAGAAGACATGAGTAAAGTTCTCCTTCAAGAGTCCGTGAGCGAGGCACCCGTCAAATCGGGGTCACGCTGGCGAGTCATTTGCGCCCGCCCCGGCCAGGGTTCTAGCGGGTACTACAGCCCCGAAGTTCTAGAGCAGTACGCCTCCACCGTCGTCCCGGCAGGTGCGCAGTCGTATATTCAGCACGACCCCAGCCGGAATGTGAAGGACATGATCGGCACGTTCCCTTCTGGCGGCTTTTGGGATGTTGAGGAGCAGGCCATCGTTGCGGAGCTGGAGGTCTTCTCGCACTGGAAGGACTTTGTGGACGAGGTTGGCCCCCACGCCGGGATGAGCCTTTTTGCAGCCGGTGAGAAGGACGCGGATGGGAATGTCACAGCTTTCTTCGAGGATGACTACAATGGCGTAGACCTCGTTGGCCGTCCAGGGCTGAAAGGCTCAGGACTCGCAGAGTTGCTCGAAGCGGCGCAGGTCGCATCGGGAGACGAAGACCTAGTGTCAACGCGGCACAGGGAAGGAAAGGAAAACATGGAGATTGCAGAACTCGCAGTCAAGGTCGATGGCCTTGCCGAGAAGCTCGAAGCTCTTGTTTCCACATTGACTGAGAAGGCGCAGGCCGATGCTCAGGTCGAGGCAGACGCAACGGCTGTAACGGAAGCCCTTGGGCTCTTCGAGAGCCGCGTTGCCAAGATCGCTGATGCAGAAGACCTAACTGATTCGCAGCGTAAGTCGCTGATCGAGTCGGCAAAGCAGCCCGAGGCTGATGTGGACACACTGATCGAAAGTGCGCAGGCACTCACGAAGGAAATCCGTGAGTCGCTGAAGCCCGCCGAGGACGAGGGCCAGACTGGTCGTATCTTC
>CAMFDH010000043.1 GCA_945949035.1 uncultured Actinomyces sp. | reverse complement strand
AGGACATCTTCCAGGAGGTGTTTGACGCAGAGTACAAGGATCAGTACGAGGCCGCGGGTCTGACCTATGAGCACCGACTGATCGATGACATGGTCGCTTCCGCGCTCAAGTGGGAGGGCGGCTACGTCTGGGCCTGCAAGAACTACGACGGCGACGTCCAGTCCGACGTTGTTGCCCAGGGATTCGGTTCACTCGGCCTGATGACCTCGGTCCTCATGACCCCGGACGGCAAGACTGTTGAGGCCGAGGCCGCGCACGGCACCGTGACGCGTCACTACCGCCAGCACCAGGCCGGTAACCCGACCTCGACGAACCCGATCGCCTCAATCTTTGCCTGGACCCGGGGCCTGGCCCACCGAGCCAAGCTGGATGAGACGCCTGAGCTTCGTAAGTTCGCGGAGACGCTTGAGGACGTTGTCATCAAGACGGTAGAGGGCGGGCAGATGACGAAGGACCTCGCGCTGCTGATCGGCCCGGAACAGCCGTACCTGACGACTGAACAGTTCCTTGAGGCCATCGATGAGAACCTTAAGGCTCGACTGGCCTAAGGTTTTGCTGGGGCGGGAAGCCCGCAGCGAAGGGAAGCGTACATGTCCATGAAGAGGCTCGCGGACCACCTACCCGATGAGGTAGTAAGTGGTACCAACCGGCGAACCGGTGAGCCCTACCGCCTCGGAGTCCTCACTTCAGGCGGTGACGCCCAGGGCATGAACGCTGCCGTTCGCGCCGTTGTGCGCACGGCACTTGCTGCGGGCGCCCAGCCCTTTGCCATCCTTGAGGGATGGGATGGGGCGGTGCGCGGGGGTGAGTTCATCAAAGAGATGGACTGGTCTTCGGTTTCCTCCATCCTCGGCAGGGGAGGCACGGCCATCGGGACTGCGCGCAGCGCGGAGTTCCGCAACTATGAGGGGCGCCAGAAGGCGGCCAAGCACCTGGTTGAGAGGCGCATAGACGGGCTCATCGTGATCGGTGGCGATGGCTCGTTGACCGGTGCGGATGAGTTCCGTTCAGAGTGGGGGAGCCACCTCACGGACCTGGTGGCAGCGGGTGAGATCTCCGAGGAGGTCGCCCGTAACTATCCGCAGCTCACCCTTGTCGGACTGGTCGGGTCAATTGATAACGACCTGGTGGGCACCGATATGACCATTGGGGCAGACACCGCTCTCTCCCGCATCATTTCAGCCATGGACATGCTGGCGTCCACGGCTGCTTCGCACCAGCGCACCTTCATCGTTGAGGTTATGGGGCGCCACTGCGGTTATCTTCCGCTGATGGCGGGAGTGGCTGGCGGCGCAGACTACGTCTTCACCCCCGAGCAGCCCGCCACTCACAACTGGCGCGCCGATATGTGCGAAAAGCTGCAGCTTGGACGAGATGCGGGGCGTAGAGAATCGATCATCCTGGTTGCTGAGGGCGCCCTCGACACGGATGGTAACGACCTTACGACCGAGGACGTTAGGCAGGCCCTGCAGGATGGTCTGGGTGTGGACGCCCGCGTCACCATCCTCGGGCACATTCAGCGCGGCGGTGCCCCAACCGCCTATGACCGCTGGATGTCGACGCTGCTCGGCTACGCCGCGGTTCAGGAACTCTTCGACCCGGAGGCCTACGGGAGGGGGGTAATCCTCGGAATCCGGCGCAATCGCGTCACCAGGCTGCCCCTGGAAGAGTCGATCATGGACACCCGGACAGTCGGCGGCCTCATCGAGCGTGGTGAGTATGTTGCGGCACGGAAGGCCCGCGGACAGAGTTACTACGAGATGGGCAATATCTTCGCGACCCTGTCGGCGCCGCCGCAGCTTCTCAGCCAGCAGCCGAGGACGAAGCGGGTCGCCATCCTTCACGCCGGCGGTCTGGCCCCGGGGATGAACACGGCTGTTCGTGCGGCCGTACGCCTGGGTATTGACAGCGGCTGGGAGATGCTGGGCATTGAAGGCTCCTGGCAGGGGCTGATTGACGAGCAGATTCGCCCCCTGGACTGGGAGGGCGTTGAGGGCTGGGCTTTCGACGGGGGAGCAGTGCTTGGCACCCGGCGTCATGTTCCGACGACCGAGCAGTACTACGCTATCGGTCGGGCGATTGACCGCAACGACATTGATGCGCTCATCATCATCGGTGGCTACACGGCCTACGAGGCGGTCCAAAACCTGGATGCGGCACGGATCCATTTCCCGGCCTTCAATATTCCGCTGGTCCTGATTCCGGCCTCCATCGACAACAACCTGCCCGGTAACGACCTGAGTATCGGTGCGGATTCCGCGATCAACAACGCCGTCTGGTCGCTTGACCGGGTGAAAGAATCTGCCGCCGCCTCGAAACGGACCTTTGTCGCCGAGGCGATGGGACGCAAGTGCGGCTACCTCGCCCTCATGTCTGGCATTGCCTCGGGAGCCGAGTACATCTACCTCAACGAGGAAGAACTGACCCTCGATGAACTCTCACATGACCTGACGCTGATGCGTCGCTCGTTTGAGGAGGGGCGGCGGGTTTTCATGGTCGTCATGAACGAAGAGACCTCCTCACACTACGATCGGGAGTTCATTTCGAGGGCGATAGAGGCGGCCGGCGAAGGTCTGTTTGATGTGCGTGACTCCGCCCTCGGGCATATTCAGCAGGGCGGAATGCCTTCTGCCTTTGACCGCATACTCGCGACGCGACTGACGCACAGTGCGGTTACCCACCTGCGATCGGCCTTTCTTGAGGAAAGTTTCGAGGCCGTCTACATCGGTATGAACCGCGACGGGGTCGGCGCCCACCCCATCGGGGAGATGGCGAAGCTGGTTGATGTCGAGCACCGTCGTCCGCGCCACCAGTGGTGGTTGCCCCTGCGCCACATCGGAGAGACCGTCTCGCTGGAGAACTCGGGTCTTCCGGTTCGAAAGATTGAGATCCCAGCCGCAGCGCCCACCACTCCAAACGAGCAGATGCTCATGAACGAAGTCGAGAAAGAAGGAAGTAGATGACCACTGAGTCGACACTGGAGAAGCCCGTAGATCCTTCGGCCACCGCGCCCTGGGATGCACTGGAAGAGACGGCGGCAGACTTCGTTCCGGACCTGGCGGGGTGGTTCGCGAAGAACCCGAATCGGGCGCGAGACTTCACTCTCTCCGCGGCTGATCTGCACGTCGATCTGTCGAAGAACCTGATTACCGACGAGGTCGTAGAGAAGCTCCTTCAACTGGCGGAAGCAACCGGAGTTGAGGGACATCGTGACCGAATGTTCCGCGGTGACCGAATCAATGTCACCGAGAACCGGGCGGTACTCCACACCGCGCTGCGAAACCCGCAGGGGACATCCGTAATGGTGGATGGTGAGGACGTCATGCCGGCGGTCCACGCCGAACTGAAGCGGGTTTATGCCTTCGCCGAGCAGGTTCGCGATGGATCGTGGACCGGCATCACGGGTAAGCCCATTGAGACAGTCGTCAACATCGGTATTGGCGGATCCGACCTCGGGCCGGTCATGGTTTACGAAGCGCTGCGACCCTTTGCTCAAGAGGGCCTCGAGGCCCGGTTCATCTCCAACATTGATCCCACGGATGCGGCCGATACGGTCCGCGACCTGGACCCTGAGACGACCCTTGTGATCGTCACTTCCAAGACATTCACCACCCTGGAAACCATTACCAACGCGCGGGTGGTGCGCAGCTGGCTGCTTGAGAAGCTGACTGAGAAGGGTGTTATCGAAGGCCCAGAGTCTGAGTCAGCCAAAGAGGCCGTAGCCAAGCACTTCGTCGCGGTGTCGACCGCCCTCGACCGTGTGGCTGATTTCGGTATCAACCCCGACAATGCCTTCGGTTTCTGGGACTGGGTGGGCGGACGCTATTCGGTTTCATCCGCGGTGGGCACCGTGCTCGCCGTCGTCCTCGGCCCGACCGTGTTTGAAGAGTTCCTTTCCGGTCTGCATGCCATGGACCAGCACTTCCTGACCGCGCCTGCCAAGAAAAACGTCCCGCTACTGATGGGGCTGCTCAACGTCTGGTACGTCAACTTCCTCGGTTCGTCCTCACACGCGGTGCTGCCCTACTCGCAGTACCTGCACCGTTTCCCCGCCTACCTGCAGCAGATGACCATGGAGTCGAACGGCAAGGGGGTGCGCTGGGATGGCGCTCCCGTCTCGTACGACACGGGCGAGGTGTTCTGGGGGGAGCCGGGCACCAACGGTCAGCACGCCTTCTACCAGCTGCTCCACCAGGGAACCCAGCTCATCCCGGCTGACTTCATCGCGTTTGCCAACCCCGCGTGGCCGCTGGTTGACGGGGATAAGGACATGCACGAACTGTTCCTCTCCAACTTCTTTGCCCAGACCAAGGCGCTGGCGTTTGGAAAGTCCGAGGACGAGGTGCGGGCGGAGGGAACCGCTGAAGAGTTGGTCCCGGCTCGGGTCTTCACTGGCAACCGGCCCACGACCTCGATCATGGCTCCGGCCCTGACACCGTCGGTCCTGGGGCAGCTGGTGGCTCTCTATGAGCACCTGACGTTTGTCGAGGGCGCCGTCTGGGGGGTTGACTCATTCGACCAGTGGGGCGTTGAGCTGGGTAAGGTTCTTGCCATGGGGCTTCTGCCTGCTATCGAGGGGAACCGAGAGGTCCTTGAAGCTCAGGATCCATCGACACGCGGTCTCATTGAGTACTACCTGAGCAACCGCAAGAGGTAGTGCAGCACCTGGCGCCGGGACCTAAGTGCCCCGGCGTCAGAGGTTTGCAAAACTAGGATTACACCGAAGTACAACTAGGATTTTCACGACTACAGAGGAGTTGTCATATGAAGGACCCGCGTATCATCACCGTCACCGGTGCGGCTGGAAACATCGGCTACGCACTGCTGTTCCGCCTCGCATCGGGCGCCGTCTTCGGCGATGACACCCCGGTGAAGCTTCACCTGCTTGAGATCCCCCAGGGCGTACGCGCCGCAGAGGGCACAGCTATGGAGCTGCTCGATTCAGCGTTCCCGCTGCTTGACTCGGTTGAGGTCTTCGATGATGCCAACAGGGCTTTCGAGGGTTCAAACATGGCGTTCCTAGTCGGAGCTCGTCCCCGAAGCGCAGGCATGGAACGTGCCGACCTTCTCGAGGCGAACGCGGGCATCTTCGGCCCCCAGGGTAAGGCCATCAACGATCATGCCGCCGACGACATCCGCGTCCTCGTTGTTGGTAACCCGGCCAACACCAATGCGGTGATCGCCCAGAACGCCGCTCCGGATGTTCCTGCGGAACGCTTTACCTCCATGCTGCGCCTGGATCAGAACCGCGCCATTGCCCAGCTGGCTGAGAAGACCAATGCTGCCGTTCGCGACATCAAGAACGTCACTGTTTGGGGCAACCACTCGGCCGACCAGTACCCCGATGTTTCCTACGCCACCGTCAACGGTGTTCCGGCCGACGACCTGGTCACTGAGGAATGGCTTGCTGAGTACTACCGTCCCACGGTTGCCAAGCGTGGCGCCGCAATCATTGCGGCCCGCGGTGCGTCCTCGGCTGCATCTGCTGCCTCGGCGGCCATCGATCACATGCACGACTGGGTCAATGGCACGAAGGAGGGTGAGTTTGTGACGGTAGGCCACTACTCAGACGGCACCCACTACGGCGTTCCCAAGGGCCTGTCATTCGGGTTCCCCTGCATTGCCGTGGACGGCGAGTACAAGATCGTTGACGACCTGGCAGTCAGTGAAGGCACGCGTGCGGGTATCGACTCCAACATCGCCGCGCTCCAGGAAGAGTACGATGCAGTGAAGGAAATGGGCTTCATCAAGTAGCTCATCCAAGTGTCGGTAAGGGGTCGAAGAGGTTTTCTTCGACCCCTTACATAATGGTAGCTGAGCTGCAGGAATTCAACCTATGATGGTCGTATTGAGAGTTATTTTCACCCCGAACATATTGGGGGATGAGAGTCTGTGTAACCGGAGTTGGGGGCAGTGGTAGAAGACTGGGAGACAGCGCCAATAAGGGACAGTCGGCTCGCCGGAGCTCGTGAACGCGAGGTCCTGCGTGCGGCCCAACTTTACTTTCTGGACGGACTAACTCAGGCGGCTATTGCCGAGAGAATGGGCTGCACGCGCTGGACCGTCGGACGTTTCCTCAAAGAGGGTGTCGAGAGCGGGATTATCGAGACCCGGCTGCTTCACCCCCAGGCCCGCCAGCCTCATCTGGAGCTCGCCCTCGAAGAGAAGTTCGGTGTCGGTGACGCCGAGGTTGTTCCCACCCAGGAGAGTGAAGAGGCCACTTTCGCCCTGGTGACCCAGACCGCGGCCGACTACCTCCTTGACCTTCGCCCCCGCCCTAAGTCGGTTGGTCTTGGCTGGGGACGGGCCACCTCGGCCGTGGCCAAAGCAGTCGAGGCGACCTGGGGGGTTCCCGGGCCACGCCTCAAGACAGCTTCAGCTCCCGAGGTCCTCAGCGATGTCACAAGTGCCGGGACGGTGAGGCTGCTGACGCCCCAGGCGGACGGTGGCTCAAGGTCGCGCCCGGGAGGTAACCCCCTGGCACCCGATGCTCCCAAGTCCAAGCTCAACGCAGAGGAGCGCACCACCTTTTCAATGGTCGAGAAGGCGGATGTGATTGTCTTCAGCCCGGGCAGCATTCGTGAGTCCTCCAACCTGGTGCGCTCCGGCGTTCTCTCAGTCCACCAGTTGCGTGAGCTCTATCGGCACGGGGCGAGGGCCAGTGTCCTCTGCAACTTCGTGACCGAAACCGGAGAGCTCCTCCCCAAGGAGATGACGATGGAACTTCCTTCCATCCCCGTGGACGTGCTACGCAAGTTCCGCTACTCCATGGCGATTGGTGCGGGCAAAGAGAGGGTCCCCGCGCTGGCCGCTACGCTGCGCGCTGGCCTAGCCAATGTCATCATCACGGACTCCGAGACGGCGAAGACCCTGCTGGCGTAGGCGTCTTCCACTTCAGAACCGGAAGCCACCACCCACGGGATAGCAGTATTCTGGTCAGGGCCGCCCGGTGAGGGCAGGTCTACTGCACTGAGGGGAAGTGACATTTTGTCTTCGAGCCTGTACCAGCCACTGTCAGAGGTTGATCCGGAGATTCACGCGGTGATCGAGGGGGAGCTGGGTCGCCAGCGAGGCACCCTGGAGATGATTGCCTCCGAAAACTTTGTTCCCTACGGCGTCCTTGAAGCCCAGGGTTCCGTCCTCACGAACAAGTACGCAGAGGGTTACCCGGGACGCCGCTACTACGGGGGTTGCGAGTGGGTTGATGTTGCTGAAGAACTTGCAATCCAGCGTGCCAAGGACCTCTTCGGTGCCAACCACGTCAACGTTCAGCCCCACGCCGGCGCGCAGGCGAACGCGGCCGCGATTCAGGCTCTGGCAGCTCCGGGGGACCGCATCCTCGGCCTCGAACTGGCCCACGGGGGACACCTGACCCACGGGATGAAAATCAACTTTTCGGGGCGCTTCTATGAGTCGCACTCCTACGGCGTTGACCCTGAGACCTATCTGATCGACATGGATGTCGTTCGTGATCGTGCCCTCGAGGTTCGCCCCACCGTCCTCATCGCAGGTTGGTCGGCGTACCCGCGTCAACTGGACTTTGAGGCCTTCCGTTCAATCGCGGATGAGGTCGGGGCCGCGCTGATGGTCGACATGGCCCACTTTGCGGGCCTGGTGGCCGCGGGCCTCCACCCGAACCCCCTGCCTTACGCCGACCTGGTGACGACCACCGTCCACAAGACCCTCGGCGGCCCCCGCTCCGGCATGATCCTCACCTCCCGCGGGGAGCAGTGGGGAAGGAAGATCGACTCTGCAGTCTTCCCGGGACAGCAGGGCGGACCCCTGATGCACGCAGTAGCAGCCAAGGCTGTGGCGCTGAAGATCGCAGCCTCCGAAGAGTTCCGTGAGCGTCAGGTGCGCACCCTTGAGGGTGCTTCGATCCTGGCCGAGCGGCTCATGGCTGAGGACACCCGCGCTGAGGGCATCTCCGTCCTCACGGGGGGAACCGATGTTCACTTCGCCCTCGTCGACCTGCAGAAGAGCACACTCAGCGGCGCTGACGGTGAAGATCTGCTGCACCGCATCGGTGTCACCATCAACCGCAATGCGGTTCCCTTCGATCCGCGTCCCCCGCGGGTGACGTCGGGGCTGCGCATCGGTACCCCGGCCCTCGCCACGCGCGGCTTCCAGAGCGATGATTTCACCGAGGTCGCGGACATTGTGGCCACGGCACTTCGGGACGGCGCCACAGACAAGCTGGACGAGGACGCGCTGCGGGATCGTGTGGCAGCGCTTGCGGCCCGTCACCCCCTCTACGAAGACATCGACTCCCTCAGGGTCATGGCGTGAAGTTCCCCTGGCCCTCTGTCGCTGCTTCAGGCGAGCCGCAGGTACTTGCCCGGCCCCTCGATGGTTCTGCGCTGGCCGCGCGGAAAAAGGCGGAGCTGGCCGACCGGGTGCAGGTGCTGAAAGAGCAGGGAGTGGTTCCGGGACTGGGAACCATCCTGGTGGGGGCCGACCCTGCCTCAGAGATCTACGTGGCAGCGAAACACCGGGACTGTCGCGAGATTGGGCTGCATTCGTTCAATGTCCGCCTTCCGGCCGATGCGACACAGGAAGAGATCGAGGGCGCGGTTGCCGAGCTGA
>CAMFDH010000042.1 GCA_945949035.1 uncultured Actinomyces sp. | reverse complement strand
ACGTCACCATCGGCCATCACGTAGTCCTTGCCTTCGATGCGGACCTTGCCCTTGGAGCGCGCTTCAGTCATGGTGCCGTGTGCAAGCAGGTCTTCAAAGCCAATGACCTCGGCCTTAATGAAGCCCTTCTGGAAGTCGGTGTGGATGACACCGGCGGCCTCGGGCGCAGTTGCACCCTTCTTGATGGTCCAGGCGCGTGCTTCCTTGGGTCCGGCAGTCAAGTAGGTCTGCAGGCCAAGGGTGTCAAAACCAACGCGAGCCAGCTTGTCCATGCCGGACTCTTCCTGACCGGTTTCAGCCAGAAGCTCACGGGCCTCGTCCTCATCAAGTTCGACAAGTTCAGCCTCAAGCTGCGCGTCAAGGAAGATCGCGGGAGCGGGGGCCACCAGGTCGGTCAGCTGCTGCTGCAGTGCTTCGTCCTCAAGACCATCCTGGTCCATATTGAAGACGTAGATAAACGGCTTGGAAGTCATCAGCTGGAAGGTACGCAGGGCGTCCTGATCCAGTTTGGCTCCCTCTGCTCCGGACAGAAGCTTGCCCTCAGACAGCAGCTTCTGGGCGGCAACCGCGGTGTCGAGGACGATCTTCTCGGTCTTCTTGCCGCGCACCTCTTTTTCAAGGCGGGGAATGGCCTTTTCGATCGTCTGCAGATCAGCCAGCAGAAGCTCGGTGGTGATGGTTTCGATATCGTCTTCAGGGTTGATGCGACCGTCGACGTGAACGACGTCCTCATCAGCAAAGACGCGGGTCACCAGGCAGATCGCGTCGGCCTCACGGATGTTGGCCAGGAACTGGTTGCCAAGCCCCTCACCCTGCGAAGCGCCGCGAACGATTCCCGCGATGTCAACGAAGGAGACGACAGCGGGAACCAGCTTCTGGGAACCGTAGAGCTCAGCGAGCTGGCCGAGGCGGGGGTCCGGAAGCGGCACGATCCCGATGTTGGGTTCGATGGTCGCAAACGGGTAGTTCGCAGCCAGAACGGTGGCGCGAGTGAGGGCGTTAAACAGGGTCGACTTGCCAACGTTGGGCAGTCCCGCGATTCCAATAGTCAAAGACACGCCACAAGTCTAGGCGAGGACGAGCCCGTTTCACCGAGCCGATTCGGTGAGAACCGGCTCAGCGAACGAGTATTTCTTGGGGTTCCTAGCGCGTGTGGTTGGGCGCCGGGGTACGTCCCTTGACGTGAAGGGGCAGTAGCCCCTTGTTCTTGAGGTCGTTCTTTAGGTTGCGCGGCAGGGCAAAGGTGATGGTTTCGACCTGGGTGCGCACCTCCTCGACCTCGCCAAAACCACGGTCCTGCAGCCACTTGATGACGTCCTTGACCAGGATTTCCGGGACAGAGGCACCCGAGGTCACACCGACCGTGGTGACGCCTTCGAACCAGGCGGGGTCTAGCTCACTGGCCATGTCGACCCGGTAGGAAGCGCCCGCACCGGCATCGAGAGCGACCTCGACCAGACGAACAGAGTTGGAGGAGTTCGCGGAGCCAACCACGACCATGACATCAGCGCGCGCCCCGATGGCCTTGACGGCATCCTGGCGGTTCTGGGTGGCGTAGCAGATGTCGTCCGAGGGCGGATCAATCAGCAGCGGGAAGCGTTCCCGCAGGCGGCGCACCGTTTCCAGCGTTTCATCAACACTGAGCGTGGTCTGTGAAATCCACACCACACGGGCGGGATCGCGCACCACCACGTCGTCGACCTCATCTGGAGAGCCGATGATCTGAATGTGATCGGGAGCCTCACCATAGGTTCCGTCAACTTCTTCATGACCGCGGTGACCGACCAGGACGATGTCGTAGTCCTTGTCAGCGAAGCGCACGGCCTCGCGGTGAACCTTGGTGACCAGCGGGCAGGTGGCGTCGATGGTGCGAAGGTTACGAACCGCGGCATCGGCGTGAACCTGGGGGGAGACACCGTGGGCGGAAAAGACCGTCACGGCGCCTTCGGGAATCTCATCGACCTCTTCCACAAAGATCGCACCACGATCAATCAGGGTTTCGACGACGTACTTGTTGTGGACAATTTCCTTGCGGACGTAGACGGGTGCGCCGTGCAGCTGCAGGGCCCTCTCGACTGCTTCGACAGCGCGGTCAACACCGGCGCAGTAGCCACGAGGGGCTGCTAGGAGGATTCGCTTGCCATCCACACTGGCTGAGACCTGTGAGTTCATACCCCCAATCTATCTAACGAATGGGAGTTACTGACAGTGGAGTTGCGAACAGCTGACTGTACTCACACCCCGTCGCCGGCTTCTTCTGTTGTCGGAGCCACGTGGCAGACTGCTTTCATGACCAGTAACCATGTTCCACCGAACGGTCTTGCCAGGACCGCACGTGAGACGACTGCGGAGAACCCGTGGCCGCTTCGCCTGCTCACCAGCAACATCCGTGTCTACGTGGAAAAGATGTCTGAGCTGTGGGTTGAAGGGCAGGTTGTTCAGTACAACCCACGTGGTTCAACCCAGGTTTCGTTTTTCACCCTGCGGGATGTGAACGAGGACGTGTCCATGCAGGTCACCGCATTCGGCGGCATTGTCGCCAGCAGTGGTGACGGTTTCGGTGAGGGCGCTCGCGTTGCGGTTCGCGTCAAGCCGTCCTTCTGGGAGAAGAGGGGGACGCTGTCCCTCCAGGCCAAAGAGATTCGCCTGCAGGGGCTTGGTTCGCTGCTGGCCCAGATTGAAAAGCTGCGACAGCAGCTGGCCGCAGAGGGGCTGTTCAACGCCGATCGGAAGAAGCCCCTGCCGTTTATCCCCCGACGCATCGGGTTGATCTGCGGCCGGGACGCCAAGGCGAAGGACGACGTCCTTGAGAATGCCCGGATTCGCTGGCCCATGGCCCAGTTTGAAATTCGTGAGGTCGCGGTCCAGGGACAGTACGCGGTCCACCAGGTTTCTAGCGCAATAGAAGAGCTGGATGCGATTCCCGAGATCGATGTGATCGTGGTGGCACGAGGGGGTGGGTCGGTTGAGGATCTGCTGCCCTTCTCTGATGAACGCATTGTCCGAACGGCCGCGGGTGCCACCACCCCGATCGTTTCGGCCATCGGGCATGAGGGCGATGCTCCCCTACTCGACCTCGTCGCGGACTATCGGGCCTCGACCCCAACCGATGCGGCCCGACGAATCGTGCCTGACTACCGCGAGGAAATGAAGGAAGTCCACCACTACCGGGTAAGGGGCAGCGCAGCCGTCGGGCGAATGGTTGCTCGAGAGTGGGAGATTCTGAACCTCCTGATGAGGTCCCCTGTCCTGCAGAGGCCGACAGCAACGATTGAACAGCAGGTATCCGGACTTGAGCAGGCCGTGATTCGCCTGCGGGGCGCGGCCCAGAGAACCCTGTCGCAGAACCAGTCGGAACTGGCTCAGCTGACGGGAATGCTTCGTACCCTCTCTCCCACCGGGACGCTTGAACGCGGCTACTCCATTCTGCGTACCTCATCTAAGAAGATCATTCGCAGTGCCGAGGAAATCAAGAGCGGCACCCTTATCGAAGGCATGCTCGCGCAGGGAACTTTCGTAGCCAACGTGGTTGGTTCAAACCCTGCCGGATCCTTTATTACACCCCAGACCACTGAAGCCGAAGCATAGGAGTACGAAGATGACAACAGAGAACCCCGTGGCAGCCCTACCGGATCCCACCACCCTCCCCTACGAGGCCGCTAAGGCTGAGCTGAAGCAGATTGTCCAGGCCCTTGAGGCGGGCTCAATCCCCCTGGAAAATACCCTAGAGTTATGGCAGCGGGGTGAGGCTCTTGCAGGTCGTTGCAAGGCTATCCTCGATGCGGCCTCCGCTCAGATTGAGGCTGTTACCAACCAGGAGTAGTCCTCGTCGAAGTGGAGTATGCAGTGGGCAGTGAAGTTTCACCCTCGGTTCTTGTGATTGGCGAAGCCCTCATGGATCTTGTCATCCATTCGGGCCATGACCTTAAGGACGCCGAAGCAGTTCCCGGGGGTTCGCCCGCCAACGTTGCACTCGCCCTTGGCAGGCTTGGCCTCAGTGTCGACCTGGTGACCTGGATTGGTCTCGATCAGTTCGGGCACCAGATTCGCGAACACCTTGAAGACTCCCATGTTCGAATCGACGGTGCTAGCGCGGGTGCTGCTCGAACCTCCACAGCTGAGGCATACCTGGATGAGCAGGGGGCGGCCTCATACATCTTCAAGCTTGAGTGGGCTCCCCGGGCCCCAATTGCCGTTCCCGAAACTGCACTCGTCGCCCATACAGGTTCGATTGGGTCGGTCATCCAGCCTGGTAGCACTGCCGTTCTGGATGCCTTCAAGCGGGCTCGTGAGACGGCGCTGACTACCTACGACCCGAACGCCCGTCCCTCACTGATGGGTTCGCGTGAAGAAGCTCGCGCCACCATCGAAGCCTTTGTTGCTCAGAGTGATGTTGTCAAGGTTTCTGATGAGGATCTTGAGTGGCTGTTCCCGCAGCAGGATCCGCTCGACTCAGCCAAGCAGTGGATGGAGCGCTTCTCTCCAGCCCTCCTGGTGGTGACCCGAGGCGGTGAGGGACCGGTGGCCTGGACCTCACAGGGCGCCAAGGCTGAGCTAATGCCAGAGTCGGTGTCGGTGGTTGACACGGTTGGTGCCGGTGACACTTTTATGGGCGGCCTGATTGACGCGCTGTGGCGCAGGGACCTGGTGGGACGCGATGCAGCCCAGGCAGTTCGGGACCTCAGCGATGAGCAGCTGCTGTCGATCCTCAGCGATGCCAGCGAACTGGCTTCGATTGTCGTTCAGCGCCGCGGAGCCAACCCACCCTGGGCTGTGGAACTAGGTCGCTAGACCCCTACTTACCGTGGCGACGTTCCCGCTGGGAGAACGAACGCAGGGCACGAAGGAAGTCAACCTTACGGAAGTCCGGCCAGAAGGTCTCACAGAAGTAGTACTCAGAGTGTGCGGACTGCCAGAGTAGAAAGCCTGAAAGCCTCTGCTCACCGGAGGTCCTTATGATGAGGTCGGGATCCGGCTGCCCCCGGGTGTAAAGGTGCTCTGTAATGTCCTCGACCTTCAGGGACTTCGCTACGTCCTCGATGGTGAGCCCCTTCTGAGCCGCATCCTCTAGGACGCCCCTCATGGCATCAACAAGTTCTTGGCGTCCCCCGTAACCAACCGCGATGTTGACCTGCATGACATCTTCAAGAGTCTCAGTCTTCGCACTGTGGGCATTCACTGCCTCCACAAACTCCGGGGAAAGCAGAGTCATGTCTCCGACAATGTTGACCCGGTACTCCCCGGTCTCAACCAGGCGAGCCACCAGCTGCTCAATAATGACCAGCAGTTCCTCAATCTCACTGGAGGAACGCGAGAGGTTATCGGTGGAAAGCAACCACAGTGTGACAACTTCGGTGTGAACTTCACTGGCCCACTTGAGGAAGTCCAGTACCTTGCCGGCTCCGGCACGATGTCCCTCAGAGGCCGGTGAACCACCAGCCTTGGCCCAACGCCGGTTACCATCCAAAATGACCCCAATATGACGCGGAAGGGTCTCTCGGTCTAGCGATCGTTGCAGGCGAAACTCATAGACTTCGTAAAGAAAATTCCCCTGCATGATTCCTGCCTTAGGTCGGTCAGGATAACTGTACCCAACCACCGGTGCTGAACTACGTAATCCCGCATATCGCCACCACTTCGGCGGAAAGAAGCGGGGAAACTGTGCCAGCGCGGAACGAGGCCATTGGGTAATGATGTAGCCTAATGAACCGGAGAGGATCCACATGCCAGTAGCTTCTAGACAGCCCGTCGCCTGGATACCGGGACACCCCGTGACCAGAAAACCACGTATGCGCGGATGGGTTCATTTCGCAGCTGCGCCACTGTCGCTAGCCGCGTCCATCGTCCTCGTCGTCCTTGCCCCCACCACTGGGTTGAAGTGGGCATCGGTCGTGTACATGGCGTCCTCGTTTATCCTCTTCGGGATCTCAGCGCTGTACCACCTGTTCTACTGGACTCCGAAGTTCGAGATGGTTCTGAAGCGTCTCGATCACTCCAACATCTTCCTGCTTATTGCAGGCACCTACACCCCCATCACCGTGGGGACACTTCACGGCAGCAGTCGCGTCACCCTTTTGACGCTGGTCTGGGTTGGGGCCATCCTTGGGATCGCCATCAACCTGCTCTGGCCCAAGGCACCGCGCTGGCTCTCCACTCTCATCTATGTCCTTCTGGGTTGGACCGCCATCTGGTACCTCCCTGAGCTGTGGCAGAAGGGCGGCGCCGCGATGGTCATTCTGATCGCGGCCGGTGGCGTCCTCTACACCATCGGTGCCGTCGCCTACGCCCTCCGCAAGCCCAACCCCTGGCCCGAATGGTTCGGTTTTCACGAAATCTTCCATGTCTTCACCGTGCTCGCCTGGGCCTGCCACTGCGTCGCTGCTTACATCGCAGTCCTGACCTGATTGCCGAGGACGGCCCTCAGTTCCCCATGGGACCGCGCCAATGCCTCACTGACCCGAATACGGGCGTAAGATCGCACCCATGGCAGACAAAACTTGGCTGACTCAGGGTCAGTACGACAAACTAAAAGGCGAACTCGATCAGCGCCGCGATGTGCGCCGCCCCGAGATTGCCCAGCTCATTGAGGCCGCACGACGTGAGGGTGACCTCAGCGAAAACGGCGGCTACCAGGCTGCGCGCGAAGAGCAGTCGATGAATGAAACCCGCATCCTCCAGCTCGAAGAGCTTCTTCGTAGCGCGGCGGTTGGTGCGGTTCCAGAAGACAACGGTGTGGTTGAGCCGGGCATGGTCGTGGTGGCGAAGATAGGTGGAGTCGAAGAGACCTTCCTGCTTGGTGCCCGCGATGCCGGCGAGGGACTGAACATGTCGGTCTACTCCCCCACCGCGCCCATCGGTAAGGCCCTGATTGGTGTCGCTGCAGGACAGTCGACCTCATATGACACGCCTGCTGGAAAGTCGATTAAGGTCGAGGTCATTTCGGCAACCCCCTACAGGGGCTAAGCAAAGATAGAGAAGAGGGCCGGTCTGAGAAGAATATTCTCGGACCGGCCCTCTCGTATGCCTATTAGCTTCCTCAGGCCTCTTCAGCCGCAGCAGCCGGAACAGCCGGGTCAATCTCCACTTTGCCGTCATCGGCATTGCCGCGCAGCCGACTGGTCTTCTTGACTGCGTGCGCCACCTTGTACGAGGCCGCTATCTGCTCGTCAAGTGAGCCGGGTGGGCCGCCGGGCCTGTTCACATCGACCGCCAAGTCTGGGTACATGTCATGGCCGTGCAGGTACATCGACGTCACATTGATGAAGGCGAGAAGTGGAACCGCAAAGACCGCACCGACAATGCCCGCGACCGTACCACCGGCAGTCACTGCCATGACCACGGCCACCGGGTGTAGAGAAACCGCACTGGACATGAGCCAGGGGTGCAGAACATTACCTTCTAGTTGCTGGACCGCCAGAACTATCACCAGCATGATGATCGCACTGGTGAGGCCGTTGTTGACCAGCGCGAGCAGGACCGCTACTGCGCCCGATATAAAGGCTCCGATGATGGGGATGAAGGAGAAGAAGAACACCAGCACCATGATCGGAACTGCGGCCGGCACCCCAAGGGCCAACGCGCCAAGGCCAATTCCCATGGCATCAATGCCTGCAACCTTGAGCTGAGTACGGATGTACCAACCGAGAGTAACCCACCCGCGGATCCCGGCCTCGTTCGTCTGGTGACGCCATTGCTTCGGCAGGCAACGGACGAACCACACCCACATACCTCGCCCGTCCTTGAGCAGGAAGAAAAGGGTGAACAGCATGATCAGTGACGCCGCTGCAAACCCGGCCGCGGACGATGCCACACTCCAGGCTTCGGTCGCGATGAGCCCCCCGTAGTTCCTAACCAGAAGCATCAGGTCGGACTGGAAATCCTCAAGATAGGAGTCGAGGAACGAAACGTCTATCCCCAAAGCTCCGTCCTGAATAGCTGTCAACAGGGAGTTGATGCCTGTGAGTGCCTGGCTGGCCAACGTTGGGAGCTGAACCACCAGCTGTGTGGCCGCAAGCGTCATCAGGCCGAGGACGATCAGCAGACCCGATAGCAGTCCCACGGCTGCCGACGAGGCTTTCCCCATCTTCGCCTTGCGACGCAGGAAACTCACTAGGGGAGCCAGCAGCAGCGCCAGCAGCAGCGCCACCAGGAAGGCAATCACCAGGCCCTTGACGTAGCGCATTAGCCAAACGAGGACGGCGAGGGTAGCGAGCATGATCAGGATTCGCCAGCTCCAGGCAGCGGCAACGCGAAGAGGCAGACTGACGTGCTCAGAAATGCTCTTTTCGCTGACCAGGTGTTCTCGCTTGGAACTTGTCTCTTGACTCATCTTGACCCTCACGGCTTGGTGTAAATGCTGGCGGACTATCGATCCCAGTCAAGGGAGATGCAAGGATGGAACCAACGTAACCGTCAGAACCTAAGGATCATTATGACTGATACATCGGGTACCCATGTTGTACTAGGGACACATTTGGACATGCGAGCCGAGGGCGGCAACCTTGAGATCTTCCTGGCCGGAGGGTGTTTCTGGGGAGTTGAGAGGTTTATGTGGGAGACGCCGGGCGTCATCCTCACCTCGACTGGATACATGGGAGGCAAGTCAACCGCCCCCACCTACGTCCAGGTCTGCACCGGCTTTACGGGTCACGCTGAGACCGTCAGGGTCATCT
>CAMFDH010000041.1 GCA_945949035.1 uncultured Actinomyces sp. | reverse complement strand
ATGGAGGCCAGTGCTGACGAGGTGGTGGCCGCATACTTCACCCTGCTTCCCCCCTGGCAGGAAGCTCGCTTTTCCAAGGCCGGTCGAACAACCCTGCGGGTTGATCCGGTGGTGGGACTGCTCAGCGCAACCTTCGATGCTGACGGAAAGACGCAAGGTAGCGCAGGCGGCGGTGATCCCCACCTGCTCGTCGGACGAGGACGAATCAACCTCGGAACCGCCTCCCTCCCATCGTCGCCTGCGGATCACCCCCGAGACGGGGACTCCTAGTCCCTTGGTTCTGCCACTTTGGCGCAGAATGGCACGCCATTGATTTATCTGTTCGGGACCCTACCGGTAGTCTTGAACCATGGCTGATCTAACCCCAAGCGATGTCCCCCTGTCCGGGACCCCGGAATGGTTGCGAACCGTCAATGACCGCACCGCACTACGTCTACTAACGGCCCACGGATCGCTCAGTCGCTCTCAGATTCGAGAGCTTTCGGGGGTATCGAAGCCCACTGCCAGCCAGATGGTCCTGCGCCTTGAACGCGCGGGCCTCATTGAACCAACCGGCATCATCTCTGGCCCCCGCGGACCAAACGCAGTCACCTACGGGTTGCGGCCCGACAGCATCGTTGGCGTTGCGATGACGATGGAGATCGGCCTCATTGAAGCGGTGGTTGTTGATCCCACCGGAACTGAACATCCAATAGTTAACGTTCCCCTGCAGACGAACCCCTCCCCTGTCGCCGACACCCTGGCCGCCGTTGAAGCTGCTTGCAGTGCGGCCGACCTCGATCCGGGGGTGTGTAGCCACGTCATGATCAGTGTCCAGGCTGCCGTCAACCACGACACCGATGAGCTTGAGTTTGGGGGAACCCTTCCGGGCTGGCCCACCAGGGGGGCCCGAAAGATTATTGAAGAGGCCACCGGCCTGACCGTCACCCTTGAGAACGACGCCAACCTTGCCGCGGTTGCAGAACGGCAGCGCCTCCCCAAAGAGGAAAGGGATGACTTTGTCTTCCTTTGGCTCGGAACGGGCCTAGGTGCTGGCCTCGATATCGACGGTAAGCCTCGTCGTGGAGCCACGGGCGACGCGGGTGAGGTCGGATATCTTGAACTGCCCCTGTCAGCTGCCAGCATTGACGGGGCCGCAACCAACTACACCGAATTCCTTACAGATGACGCGCTGATGCGGATGACGGGGGCTCCCACCTACCTCGAGGCTCTCGATGTCCTGGTCCAGGACGATGAACTGCTCGCGAATTACGCCAAGCGGCTCTCGCTTCTGATTCAGCCCCTGGCCGGCATACTCGACCCTGCCTCAGTGATCCTGGGGGGACCGACTGGGACGGCAGGCGGAGAGAAGCTTGCGGCACTCACGCAGGAGGAAGTGGGTTCACGCCTCTCCGTTGCAGCCACACGAACGGGCCGTCGAGCAGCCCTGCTGGGCTCCCGGACGCAGCTTCTCAAAGTGCTACGCCGGGAACTGGAACGCAGGATCGAACAGAGCGTCTAGACGCTAGTCGGCGCGACCGTAGTCACGCACAATCTCGAGTGCCCTCGGCTGATCCAGCACCGCCATGTAGGGCAGTGGATTGAGACCGCAGGCAATCACATAGTCCGTTAGCTGCTCACGAACCACACGAACCAGCTCATCCCGCTTCCAGGGCTTGGCAATGTAGTGGTCAAGATGCGCATCGTTAACTGCTCGGACCGTGTCTTCCAGGTCTGCCTGACCAGTTACCAGGACCTTCCGTGTCTCTACCAGCTGATCGTCACCGGCAAGCTCAATCATGAAGTCAACCCCGGTGGTACCGGGAAGACGGTGGTCGCACAGGGCCAACGCCAGAACATCCCCGTCATCCAGGATCTCATTGATAACCTCCCAGGCGTCCTCAACGTCCTCGGCGGGCTCAATGCGCACCACCGGAGACAGCTCAATGAGGTCGCGTTCCAGGGCCGCCCGGACTTCCGGTTCGTCCTCGAGAACCAAGATTGAAAGTTTCACTGTTCCTCCTGTGGTGGTGCGATCGGAAGATCGACAACAACGGTGGTGCCGTTCGATCCGGTGTTTATACGCATCGTGCCGTGGTGTTTACCGACAATGGATCGGGTGACACCAAGACCGACCCCCATTCCGAAGCGAACCTGGCCGGACTTGGTCGTGAATCGAGGTTCGAAGACATGGGGCAAAATCGACTCCGGGATTCCCGGTCCATCATCTTTGATTTCCACCCTAAGCCAACCTGGGGTTGGGCTGCCTGTCGTAACTTCGATTGTCCCGAGTTTGCGACCTGCGGGTGATGAATCACCTCCGGAAGCCTCCGTCACCGCCTCGGCGGCGTTGGTGAGCAGGTTGGTCCAAACCTGAGCTAGCTCACCCGGGTGACACTCCAGTGTCGGAAGGTCCTCGTAGTTCTTCACAACCTCGACCTCATCCAACTTATGCGAAAGAAGTCGGATCGCATCGTCGATGTTCTCCTGGAGATCAACTCCGGCCACCGTGTCACCATCTGGGCGCGCGTACGACCGCAGCGACGACACCAGCTGCGTTATGCGGGTCGCGGCTGACCGAAGATTACGGAGTTGGGTTCCGATAGAAGCCGCCTGCTCCGCACCCTCGAGAGAGATACCTGAGCGACGCTTCAATGCCCGGGCAAACTCAGGATCTCTGATCCCAGCCAGGGAGAGGCGCTGCGCCACTGCCGGATCACCGGTGACCTCAGTGAGTTCGCGGCGAAGCTGACGCTCGGCACGGGTGGAAAGTGACGGCACCTCTTGGCCGCTCTTCAGCGCGGTGAGAGCCTGGTCGGACCACTTCTTTGCGGGGGCCGTCCCGAGGAGCTTGGTGACGTCCTCCCCCAGGAACTCACTGATGCGCTGGATGGCCGCCATGGGGTTGTTTAACTCGTGGGCGATGCCCGCAGATAATGCGCCGAGTGATGCCAGTCGTTCCTGTGCGGAAAGTTCCGTTCGGGCATCTTCGAGATTGCTGAGGGCGGTCGCCAGCAGTGCTCGTTCAGTTTCGAGCTGATCGGATAGTTCGGCATTCTCGATGTGCAACTCTTCCGCGCGACGCAACCTGCGGTCGAGTGAGCGAATGAAGAGCGTGGCGACGAGCATGGTTATCTCTGGGTGGCCTTCGATGGCAGAGTTGAGCTGCTCTACCGTTAGTCGAACTCCTCGCACCTCGCTGGTGGTGACTGCGTTCAAGAGGGCTCGACGTCCCTCAGAGACAGCGAGGAGGCCGATAATTCGTCCCGTTGACTCCTCGTGCATGACGATGTCCCCACCGGGGCTCTCATGGATCAGAGCCACGGATCCCTCTAGGATCATCGTCACCTCTTCCACCCAGTCGCCCTTGGTCGTTAGGCGCGTTCCCACGGGAATGGTGAGACGGGGCTGCGTCCCCAGCGTCTCTTCTATTTCACTGAGAACCCGGCCGATGATGACGGAATCAGAGTAGGGCTGCTCGAAGAGTGATGAGACATGAGGGACCGTTCCCACCCTGTTGTGTTCGTGAAAAAGCTGCACCTGAGCCTTCATGCTCACGATGAAGGCATCCGACCGCAGATCGCCGAGGTAGCCAACCCAGTCCAGGCGTCCCAGGTCAACCAGCTGTTCTGCCCCCGAGATTTCAACACTGGTGCTGAGGACGATGAACCTGGTGTCGCGACAGGCTGGGCATGACAGCAGTGGTGCGACCATCTCGTCCGCCGACATCATGTCGTCCCCGACTACGAAGACATACAGGGCCACGAGTCTTGGTGAGTCACTTCCCCGCGCACCGGTGGGGCAACCAAGTGCGAAGCGTGCCTCATCAGGGGTTGCATACGAGTGGACCTCAACCCGGTCGGACAGGCCGTCCTGGAGCAGCTGCGCGATGCGGTCGTGGTGCTTCCCCTCACCAACGACCGCCGCGAGCGGCAGCTCACCGGGCCCAGGGCTATCCGGAGCACCTTGGAGATGGGTCCGCATCTAGACCAGACCCATGAGCTGCCACAGAGGTGGCATGGCGAGGGCAAGTGCCAACGTCGCGACCAGCCCGACAATCACCCCGATGATGGCCATGTTCTTCACGGACACCATGCCGGTGGAGTAGGCAATAGCGTTCGGTGGGGTTGAGATCGGCAGGGACATACCGAGGGAGGTGGCAATGGCGACGACGACTGCAATCATCATGGTGTTGGTGCCCGGTATGGCAACTGCAAGAGAGATTGCTAGCGGGACCAGAAGGTTTGCGGCAGCCGAGTGCGACATGACGTTGGCGAAGCCAAGGCCAACGAAACAGAGGACGAGGATGACCCCCATGGTCCCGAGGGACTCCCACCCGATCGAGTTGACCAACCACGCGTCAAGACCGGTGGCTCCAACCCCTGTTCCAAGTGCAATGCCGCCCGAAACCAGCCACAGAACCGGCCAGTCAAGCTTCTTGATGTCTCCGCCATCCATGACCCTGAGACAGAGGAGGAGGGCGACGGGAATGAAACCAATGGTGTTGGAGGAGATCCCGTGGAGGGGCTCGGTCATCCACAAGGCAATCGTGAGGGCGGCAACTGCGTAGAAAATCTTGGCCTGAGAGGTCATGTTCCAGTTGGCTTCGACCTCAAGATTGATGGTCTCACCACGGGGAATGAACAGGGCACAGAGCAGGAGCCACGAAGCAAAGAGAACGACCAGCGCGAACGGGGTAGCCATGAGCGCCCAGTGCGCGAATGAGACGTCGATCCCCTGGGTGGACAGTGCTCCGATAGCAATCGCATTCGGTGGGGTTCCCACCGGTGTTGCGATACCTCCGACGTTGGCCGCCAGGGGAATTGCCAGGGCAACTCCGGCTCTGGCCTTGGGGTCCTTGATCGAGTTAAGGATGGGGATCACGACCGCGAACATGGTTGCAGTTGTTGCAGTGTTGGACATGAAGGCTGAGAGGATGCCTGTGATCAGCATTAGTCCGAGGACGGTTGAGCGTGCCGAGCCCGCAAAGGGCTTCAGCATCACTGCCGTGATGTTCTTGTCTAGCCCATACTTCTCTGCCCCGTCGGCGATCATGAAGCCGCCGAGGAAGAGAATGATCACCGGGTTTGCTAGTGCCGCAAAGTAGGCCGAGGCGGGCAGTGCGGCCTCGGCGAGCTCGGGGCTGGCCGCGAACGGATCAAACAGCGCCCCCTTGGCGACCAGAAGGACTTCGAGAAGGATGACGAGGACGGCGGTGGCCGTGAGAGGCACCGCCTCCGTCACCCAGAAGACGATTGCCAGCAGGAAGATTGCCAGCATCCGCTCCCCGGGTTCATCCAGGTTCGGCACATCCACGATCAGAGGAATGAGGAAAGCGATAAATCCGAAAAGCAGTCCGAACTTCTGAACCCTGGTCAGACCGGTCGTCGTATCACCACCGGTCCGTGGTCCTCCAGAGGAACCAGACCCCCGAGTCTTCCCACCTCCCCTTCGCGAGCGGGGTTTTATGGCACGATCTACCTTCGTGGGCCGTGCTGCGCCAGAGCGCACGGAGTTTCCCGAAGTGTTCCTGGATGCCGCGGATGAAGTTGAGAGCATGGCGCCTTCGTCAGAGGGACTCATACCTAAAAGGCTAGTGCCAGGAGCGCTCCCAAAGTTAGGCCCTAGGGCCGACGTGACCCCAGTTCAGACCACCTTTTCCTAGAAGTTGAACGCGCCGATGCCCCCGCCGAGGATCGAAACGACAATCGTGACAATCCAGGCCATGGTCCGGTTCTCACGGTATCCGGTTAGAGGTCGTCCCCACTTATCCGACTGTGCTCCGACCAGGGTCATGATCAGGTCGATGAGGTACCAGACGCCAAAACCACCCGCGGTGATGAGCTTGAGGAACCCGGTTCCGTACTTACCGAGGTAGAAGCGGTCAATGCCAAAGACCCCGAGGATCCACGAGAGCAGCCAGGTGACAACAAAGGACTTCTGAGGAGCAGGAACGTAACTGTAGGACATAGGAACCTTCACTTGATCGGGCGCTGGTTACCCGGGTGGGACCTGGCGTGCTGTGAGCCAAAGTGTGCCACACTACGGGCGTGAACGGATGAGAGCAGGAAAAGTGACCGCGTTCTAGCCGAGCGCTACTGCGGACTTGAAGGCCTCGACTGCGGCTCGAACGTCCGCTTCTGAGTGCGCCGCCGAGATTTGGACACGAATCCGCGCCTCGCCTCGGGGAACCACGGGGAAGCTGAACGCGGTGACATACACGCCCAGTTCGAGCATTCTCGATGCAACCGTGGTGGCAGTGCGCGCACCGTCCTCACCCGGGAACATGACCGCGATAATCGGATGGGTCCCCGGGAGCAGTTCGAAGCCGGCCTCTTCCATAAGGGCACGGAACAGGTTGGCGACCTTCTCCAGGTGTTCTCGAGCCCCGTCGGCAGCCTTGGCAAGAGTGATTGCCTCGGCTGCACCCGCCACGATAGACGGGGCCAGGGTGTTGGAAAACAGGTAGGGTCGGGCCCTTTGACGGAGGAGGTCGACAATGCCCCGATGGGCTGCGACATAGCCGCCCGAAGCGCCACCAAGGGCTTTGCCGAGCGTTCCGGTGAGGATGTCGACTCGATCTTCGACCCCATACATAGCGGCGACTCCACGGCCCTCCGGTCCGACAAACCCCGTTGCATGAGAATCATCCACCATGACAAGTGCGCCAAACTCATCGGCCAGATCGCAGATCTGTGGGAGCGGAGCGTAGTAGCCATCCATCGAGAAGACCCCGTCGGTGACGATGACAGTGGTAACGGCGCCAGCCTCACGTGCTGCCTGAAGTTGGCCCCGCAGATCTTCCATATCTCGGTTGGCGTAGCGGAACCGCTTGGCCTTCGAGAGGCGAATCCCGTCGATAAGGGAGGCGTGGTTCAGCGCGTCAGAGATGATCGCGTCATCGGGGCCAAAGAGAACCGAGAAGATACCCCCATTCGCGTCGTAGCAAGAGGAGAAAAGGATTGCATCATCACGGTGAAGGTAGTCCGCAATCTGCCTCTCAAGGTCAAGGTGCTGCTCCTGGGTACCGCAGATAAACCGCACCGAGGAGAGTCCGTAGCCCCAGCGGTCGAGGGAGTCGCGGCTCGCAGCGACAATGCGGGGGTCGTCCGCGAGGCCCAGGTAGTTGTTGGCGCAGAAGTTAAGTGCCTCGCCGCGTTCGGTAGCGACCCTTGCACCCTGCGGGCCAAAGAGGGGGCGCTCTTCCTTGTACAGTCCGGCCTCGCGAATCTGCTGCAGGGCCTCTTCGACCTGTGTCTTATTTGCGTACATTTACTTCTCCCAATCGATCATGACCTTGCCGGCTCGACCGGAGCCAGCCGCCGCAAATGCCTCTTCCCAATGATCCGGCGCGAACCGGTGGGTGATCACAGACCTCAGTGCCTCGCGTAGCTCCGGCGAAGTCTCGGTGAGGAATGTTGCTACATACCAGGTGTCATACATTTCCCGGCCGTAGACCCCCTTGATAGTGAGCATGTGGGTGATGACCTTACCCCACTCAATCGCGAAGGGCTTGGTTGGCAAACCAAGCAGGGCGAGCATGGCCCCGTGGTTGCAGAAGTCAACCAGCATCTGCAACGCGGAAGGTGCCCCGGATAGTTCGAGACCGACGTCAAAACCCTCACGGATCCTCAACTCAACCATGGCATCGCGCAGCACTTCAGCGTCGGGCTGCAACGCCCTGTCCGCACCAACTTTGCGTGCCATCTCAAGTCGGTCTTCGTTCAGGTCGGTAATGACCACGTGTCGGGCACCGGCATGCTTCGCAAGTGCCACACACATAATCCCGATGGGCCCGGCCCCGGTTATGAGGACGTCCTGCCCGGTTAGGGTTGCCTGCTGGCAGGTGTGAACAGCATTGCCCAGAGGGTCAAAAAGGGCTGCCAGTTCAGAATCAATCGTGTCTGGCTGCACCCAGGCGTTCTCAAATGGGACAACAACATAGTCGGCGAATGCGCCGTCCCGGTTGACACCGATTCCCTTGGACCGAACGCACATATGCCCCCGGCCGGCTCGACAGTTACGGCAGCGCCCGCAGACCACATGGCCCTCGACGCTGACTCGCTGACCGAGCCTCAAATCCTCCGCGCCCTTTTCGTCCTCAACCCCCGGACCCAGTTCAACGATTACACCCGAGAACTCATGACCCAGCGTCTGGGGCAATGTCATCGCTCCCGGAGCTCCGCCGTCCCAGCGGTAAATATGAAGGTCGGTGCCACACAGGCCCGTCCGCTCCACACGGATCTTGATTTCGCCCCAGCCGGGGACCGGCTCTGGGATCTCCACCAGTTCCAGCCCGGGTCCCTCACTGGTTTTCCTCAGAGCACGCACGGATCCTCCTCCGCTAAGCCAATCGTGGCTGTGGGTTGTCAAGAGCAACTACCTATGGTTTTCGCCCCCGTCCTAGGGTCATGACACACGACCATTCTAGGAGGCGTCAATCCGCACGGACTACTCGGGAGGCTCCTAGAACATCTGAACTAATCCCGAAATGAGGACGATGAGTCCCCCCAGAGTGGCGAGTGCCAGAATCGACAGCCGAGCTAAGTGTGGCGGAATTCTTTTCGAGATCAGCATCCCGCCGATTGTTCCAACCAGGGCAGATCCGGCCGCGACCACGAAGACCTCGGGTTGCCATTCGGGAAGGTCAAGGGAGAAGACCGTCCCTATCCCCACCATGAGGAAAATGATCTGCAGAGTGCCCCTTGTCGTCGTCGGACTCCAGTTGGCGTTCACAGCGTAGATGGCGGCCGGAGGGCCGCCCGAACCAGAGAGCATATTTAGGACCGAAGTGGACGCACCCACTATGACGGCACCTGTTTTGCTGGCAAGTTTCGGCGCCGACACTCCGACGTACAGTAGCGTCACCGAGGCGAGAATCAACAGCCCACAGATAATCATCAGCCCCTCTTGATTAAGGGCTCGCATCCCGACTGCAAGTAGAGGGGTGA
>CAMFDH010000040.1 GCA_945949035.1 uncultured Actinomyces sp. | reverse complement strand
CTTTGCCGGAGCCTTCCGAGTAGTCGCCTCTGCCGCCTGCGCCTTCACGCCAGAGAAGACCAGTCCGAAGAAATAACGGTAAGGGCACGCAAACACAAGACTGCCCCGGATCCACCTGAGAAGGCGGGTCCGGGGCAGTTCTTATCCAGCTTGGTGACTAGAGGTAGAGGGCCTCGCCATTGCTGGCGATAACCTCCTTGTACCAGTTGAAGGACTTCTTCTTGAAGCGGTCAAGAGTGCCTGTTCCATCATCGTTGCGGTCGACGTAGATGAAGCCGTAGCGCTTTGACAGCTGGGCGGTTGAGGCGCTGACCAGGTCGATGCAGCCCCAGCTGGTGTAGCCGAGAACCTCGACGCCGTCCTCGATTGCCTCACCAACCTGAACCAGGTGCTGGGTCATGTAGTCGATGCGGTAGTCGTCAACGACGGTCTTTTCGCCATCGACCTCGACGAGGACGTCCTTGGCACCCAGGCCATTCTCAACGATGAACAGTGGCTTCTGCCAGCGGTCCCAGAACTGGTTCAGGGTTATCCGCAGGCCCACCGGGTCGATCTGCCAGCCCCACTCCGAGGCCGGCAGGGTGGGGTTCGGAACGCCGCCCATAATGTTTCCTTCGCCCTTGCTCTTCAGGTCGGGGTTCGCCGTCTCGCAGACACTCATGTAGTAGCTGAATGACACGAAGTCGACCGTGTTCTTCAGTAGTTCGGTGTCTTCCTCGGTGATGTCGAGGGTGATGCCCTTCTCGCGAAGCATGCGCTTGAAGTATCCGGGGTAGGCCCCACGAACGTGAACGTCACCGAAGACGAAGTTCCCGTGGTCCGCCTTCATGACGGCCAGAAGATCCTGTGGATCGGGTGTCAGGGGATAGGTTGGCATAGCGAGAACCATGCAGCCGATCTTGGCTTCAGGGGCAATCTCCCGGGCAATCTTGGTGGCCAGTGCTGAAGCAACCAGTTCGTGGTGAATGGCCTGGTAGAGAACCGTTTCTCCACCCTCTTCAGGGACGGTCATGATGCCGCCACTCATGAAGGGAGCATGAACCAGGGAGTTGATTTCGTTGAAGGTGAGCCAGTACTTGACGCGCTTTCCGTAACGCTTGAACAGTGTCGTGACATAGCGTTCGTAGAAGCCGATCATTTCACGGCTTGCCCACCCGTTGTACTTCTTGGCGAGGTGCAGGGGGGTCTCGTAGTGGGAGATCGTCACCAAAGGTTCGATGCCGTGCTTCTCGAGCTCGTCAAGAAGTCCATCGTAGAAGGCCAGACCCTCTTCGTTGGGTTCTTCTTCGTCACCGTTGGGGAAGATCCGGGACCAGGCGATGGAGAAGCGGTAGACACCGAAACCCATCTCAGCAAACAGGGAAATGTCCTCTGCATAGCGGTGGTAGTGGTCGATCCCGATTAGTTTCAGGTTGTCCGGGGTGGGTACTTCGGTTCGCACCTCGTTGACGATGCCGCGGGGCAGGACATCCTGCACGGAGAGTCCTTTACCGCCGTCTGCGTAGCCACCCTCGAGTTGGTTGGCTGCAGTGGCGCCGCCCCACAGGAAATCAGTTGGGAATGGTGTTGACATGGTTTCCTCCAAATGGTGTTGTGCAGTTGGTGAATGGGGGTGTGGCGAGGATGTTCGGTCCGTCGCCACACCCACCTGAGTGACTACTTCGCTGGGAGTTCGAGCTCGGTCGCACCAACGAAGAACAGGGAGTCTCCGTGGTTGATCGGGCCGACAGCAGGCTCACCAAGGATGACGTGGTTGTCTGAGTTGGTGATGATGACCGGGGTTACCAGGGAGTAACCGGCGGCCTTGATTGCCTTCATATCGAACTCAACGAGGACGTCGCCGGCCTTAACATCCTGGCCCTTGGCAACCTTCACATCGAAGCCTTCGCCCTTGAGCTGGACTGTGTCGACACCGATGTGCAGCAGGACCTCGGTGCCGTCATTGGCGCGCAGACCGATTGCATGACCGGTTGGGAATGCAACCATGACGGTGCCGTCGAACGGCGCGAAGAGGACGCCCGTGCGAGGTTCGATGCCAACGCCGTTACCCATTGAACCAGCGGCAAATGCGGCGTCCGGGACATCGCTCAGCGGAATGACAGTTCCGTCGAGGGGGGAGACAACCTTGAGGTCGCCGCCCTCGGCTTCGATTTCGTCGTCATTCGCGGGATCGTCGAAGCCGACCAGAACGGTGAGTAGGAAGGCGATGAGGATTGCTGCGACAACACCGAGGATTGCCATGACTGGGCTACCGATAGTCAGGATCGCAGGTAGTGACAGGCCGCCGGGAACCACGAAGGAGTTGGAGGCAACGCCGCCCATAGCGATGATTGCACCACCGACGGCACCACCGATCAGAGCGAATGCGAAGGGACGCTTCAGCGGAAGGGTCAGGCCGTAAATACCCGGCTCTGTGATACCCGCGAGGAATGCCGAGAGGGTAGCGGGAGCGCCAAGTTCCTTGAGCTTACGGTTCTTGGTCTTGACCCAAACACCCGCAATCGCACCAGCCATGCCCAAGACGCCAGCAAAGATTGGTGCAACAAGTGCAATCTGTCCGGTGTCAGCAAACTCGACGGACATGATCGGGATGAAGCCCCAGTGGATACCGAAGATAACGAAGAACTGCCACAGGCCACCGAGGAGCGCGCCACCCAGCCACGGAACAACGGAGAAGACCCAGCCGATACCGTCGCCGAGCAGGCTGGCGAGGAAGTTGGAGGCCGGACCGATAGCGAGGAATGTCAGCGGGACAAGGACGAGAACCACGATCATCGGGGTGAGGAAGCGGCGAACCGAAGCGCCGAGCCACTTGTAGAGGTACTTCTCCATCCACGCCTGGATCCACACGATGATGATGATCGGAATAACCGAAGAAACGTAGGAGACCATGATCATCGGTATCCCGAGGAACGTCAGGTCGGGTGCGCCAGTTAGTGCGGTAATGCTGGGGTAAACCATCGCGCCGGCAATGGCCAGGGAGGTGAACTCGGAGGCCTTGAAGTATCGGGCTGCGGCAGTCGGCCGTGCCAGAGGCTCGACGTAGATGAATGTATCTGACAGTGCGTTTAGGACGATGTAGGTGGAAGTCTCCGGGTTGATCCAGCTGAATGCAACGGCGGTGGCGAGGAATGCCTTGAGCAGACCGGTTCCCGCTAGAGTCCAGAGAATCGGTGAGAAGATCGAAGAGATCATATTGACGAAGCGGTTGAAGAGGTTGCCCTTCGGGCCGTCCTCAGCAGCGGTGGCACTAGAGGAGCCGCCGAACCTAGAGATGTCTCCGAATGCTCGGTACACCTCGCCGACCTCATCACCAATCACAACCTGAAACTGGCCGGCATTCTCAACGGTGGTGATGACCTCGGGCATGCTGCGAAGTTTGGCGACGTCAGCTTTACTGCTGTCCTTGAGGACAAACCTCAGTCGAGTAATGCAGTGCATCAATGACTTGATGTTGTCTTCACCGCCAACATTAGCCAGTACCTGGGACGCAACTTTCTTGTGGTCCATGGTGCTACCTTTCTACCGCTTCACCGCGGCATAAACGGGTTCAAGGACCTACTTTTGGCAACAAAAAAACCTGAGCCCGAGACAGCATCAAACTGTCGGACTCAGGTTTTGCCCGCTGCCGCGGTAACAATCCTTGAAGTTTTTGGAGGTAGGGGCAACTGCTGCCTCAACCTGCACCTAAAAGATAACACGATGAAATTAACTTGCCACCATGTGTGAGGAAGATCATGCGTTACTAAGGGGTTGGTGAAAATCAGGAGGTCAGAGGTTATTTTGATTTGACGTGGGAGAGCCGCTCAATATGGACGATTAGGTAGAGCAGCTCCTCCTCAGTGAGAGTCACAGACCAGTCTCTCTCCGCCATGTCGTTCACACGTAGAGCCATGGTGTGAGAGGTGGGGTAGGACTTGCTGGCGACGTCAAAAAGAGCCGAGTTGTCTCCTTTTAGCATCGCGCCTTCGCTCATGCGCTGGATCATGAACCGAACATGCATGACGAATCGTGCGTAGTCGGCGGAGGTGCGGTCGGGTACGGTTTGGTGACTTCTCTGCAGGGCGTCCTCAACGACCTCAACCACCTGGTGAACCCTGGTGAACAGCAGCGATGTGTTCGCTGCTGGTTCGGCCTGGGTGGCATTGAGAATGTGCATGGCTAGGAAGACATGCTCTTCATCGGGGATTTCCTGGCCAAGGGAGGTCTTCATGGCGTTCAGCATCGTTGTGCCCGCGCGCCATTCATCGGGATAGAGAATCCGAAGTTCCGGCATCATGGTTGAGACAATTGGAAGCCCCTGATCCAACCTCTGCAGTAGAAACTGCAGGTGGTCGATAACCGCGATCAGTATGGAGCGGCCCAGGCTGCGACCCATCTCAATCTCAGCGGCTTCGACACCCGCTGTCGCTGCAGCGATCACCTCGTAGGGAGTGTCACCGAGTAGGTCGCGTTCCCAAGCGCCACGTTTACCGACATCAAGGACGAACGTCTTCTCAACTTTGGAGACATCAACTTTATCCCCCCGACGTAGCTTGAACCCGAGCCCCCGCCCCATCAGGATTCGCTCTGACTTACCCTCATCCAAACTGACGACCACGTTGTTATTGAGGATCTGGTGAACCTTTGGAGCAACTCCTGTCAGGTCAATGTCAATGGTAGATCCCGGTTCGGGCGTCAAAGGGCCATTAGCCTGCACTTCCGGGCCTCGCGAACGGGCGGCACGGATGCGATCGCCTCGACCATTCGACTCTTCAACCATATGGTCGAGTATAGGACTGGCTCCGAACTAAATTGGCCGGGATCGTTGGGATGACGCTGTTACTATCGCCGTATGCCTCATTCTGCACCACTGCGACGCTCTCTCTACCTTTTGGTTGGGGGAGCGGTGCTACTCATCGCGATCCTGCTTGTCCTTAGGCCATGGCAGATGCCGGTACTGACGGTTGAGGACGGTCCTGACGTAGCGGTCGAAGTGGAAGATCTTCAGTCCGCACAGGTCGAGGCGCAGAGTGTGGAACCTGAACCCGAACTAGAGCCGCTCAACTTCACGATTTCAGCAGGTGGAGACATGCTCATCCACATGCCGGTCGCAGACTCTGCTTGGGATGGAACCATGTGGGACTTCAGCCGCCTCATGGAACCGGTGACCCCCTACATTCAGGGTTCCGATATCGCCCTGTGCAACATGGAGACGGCGATGGTCCCCAGGGACCAGGCACCAACCGGCTACCCCATCTTTGGAACACCGCGGGACCTGGCTGACGAGATGGCAGAAATGGGTTGGACCGGCTGCTCGACCTCGTCAAACCACTCCCTGGACCAGGGACTCGCAGGTGTCATCAACACACTGGACTTCCTCGACGCAGCCGGCCTCGGGCACGCCGGAACCGCGCGCAGTCAGGAGGAGGCCAACCAGCCGCAGCTCTACCGCATTGAAGGGGGTGACCAGTCGGTCACCGTCGCTCACATTGCCGCAGCTCACAACACCAATGGTCTTCCGGTCCCCGAAGAGGCACCGTGGTCAATCCAAATGATCGATATCCCCCAGATCGAAGCGCAGGCCCGCCAGGCTCGCGAGGACGGGGCCGACATAGTTGTGGCGACCCTGCACTGCTGCGAGGCCGAGTACAACACCGCGGCCGAACCCTTCCAGGAGCAAACCGCTGCTGAACTCGCGGCTTCCGGCCTCATCGATATCTACATTGCTCACCACGCTCACGTCCCGCGTCCGATTGCCCTTCTTGAGGGCGGTCCGAACGGCAACGGAATGTGGGTGGCGTACGGCCTCGGCAACTTCATCTCCAATCAGACCAGGGAGGCGACGGGATCAACCGAGTCCTCAACGGGTTTGATGGCCTTCTTTGAGGGGGTAAAGAACGAGGGCGAGCCCGCGCGGGTTGTTGCTGCGGAGTGGCTGGCAGTGACGGTTGACGCCGGGCATATCGTTCGTCCGCTGATCGGTGGGGTGGCTGAGGGGGCCGTCCTCGCGCCCGATGAAATGGCCTACCGCTGGGACCTCACCAGACAGATTCTTGAGGGCGGTCCTGCCACCGAGATCACCTCTCCGCCCACCTCGGATTCCAACGTGACCACCGTTATCAAACGTAGTTAGTGCTGGTATTGGTGCAAGGCGGAGAGACGGAACCCCCTAACTTCACGGTTTGGATCGGATCCCAGAACCAGGACTAGCGTTCGGCGCGCTTGCGGGCGGGGGCGCAACTAGGCTGGCTCCATGAACCGTTACAAGCGTCGTCCCTGGGGAATGCAAGGGTGGATCTACTGGATCCTCGCGTTCTTTGCCTCGAGCTTTCTTGCCTCCGTCCCCCTGATCGGGACCGCGCTGTTCGTCGGCGTTTGGGTGGCCGCTGCAATCATCTGGGCACAGACTCCAAAGACTGACCTGTGGTCTTACGCTCCGGTTCCGATTGTTGGTCGTACGTCCTTTCCTCTGGTCGTGAACCAAGAGGTGATTAGCGATCCCCAGCATGCTCAGGACCTGTACCGGATCATTGCCACCGAGGGTCGCGACATTGCGGCTGCCCTGATCTGGGAGCCGGGAAACCCGCAGTCAAAAGTGCGCGTGGTGGTCAGGGTGGACCTGCTTGGTGCGACCGGACCGGTGACATGCGGCTATCTTCCGGACTATGCCGCACGAATGATGGTCCCGATGATCCAGGTCAACGCGGATCAGGGTTTGCAGAGCGTTGTTTGGGCCCACATCTTTGGCGGCGACGGGTTCCAACCCACTTTCGGCGTGTGGTTAGAAAGGCTGCCCCAGACGGTCTAGCAGTTTCAGAGCAGCAAAAAAGCCCCTGTTCCAGCGGAACTGGGGCTTGGGGCGGGTGACGAGAATCGAACTCGCACCATCTGCTTGGAAGGCAGAGGCTCTACCATTGAGCTACACCCGCGTCCGCCATCTTGGCGATGACGACTGGACAACTATAGCGCGGTCGAGGCCGTTCGCTCACCTCCGATCAAGTTGCCTCTGCCACAGCCGCGGAAAGTACCTAGGTGCACCCGCTTGCCCTGCCGTAGTATTGGCTGGGTTGCGGGCGTCCGTGCCCGCCAGAATCAGCGCATTTTGTCCCGAGATGGGGCGGAGGCGAAATCTATTCGTGGGAGTGTTACGCGTGAAGAGCACCGTTGAATACCTGGAACCGACCAAGGCACGCCTGACGGTTACGGTTGACTACGACGAACTCAAGCCATTCATGGCAGAGGCATACAAGGAAATTGCTGGCCAGGTGAACATTCCCGGCTTCCGTAAGGGCAATGTTCCTCCTCGCATTATCGATCAGCGTTTCGGCCGTGGCGCCGTCATCGAGCAGGTCGTGAACCAGGTTGTTCCCGAACAGCTAGACAACGCAATCGTTGAGAACAAGCTGCGTCCCCTGGCGCAGCCTGAGATCGAGGTTGATGAGATCCCCGCGACTGAGGGCGAGCCCGGCGGCGCGCTGGTCTTCTCAGCCAACATGGATGTTGTTCCTGAGTTCGAGCTGCCCACCCTCGAGGGCCGTACCGTTGAGGTCGACCTCATCGATGTGACCGACGAGGACGTGCAGGCTGAGCTCGACTCACTGCGCGGCCGCTTCGCCACCCTGAAGAACCTGGATCGCCCCGCTGAGGACGGCGACTTCCTGACCCTCGACCTCAAGGCTACGGTCGGCGACGAAGAGATTGACTCGCTGTCCGACGTCTCCTACGAGCTGGGTTCCGGCTCAATGCTGCCCGGCCAGGATGAGGCACTTCGTGGTGCATCCGCTGGCGATGAGATCACCTTCAACTCCTCCGTTGCCGGTGGTGAGCACGCAGGTTCTGAGGCCGTGATTGACGTCAAGGTCACCGCTGTCAAGGAACGCGAGCTTCCCGAGGTTGATGATGACTTCGCACTGATGGTCTCCGAGTTCGACACGGCAGAAGAGCTGCGTGAGGACACCGTGAAGACCGTCCGTGAGGGCAAGAAGGGTTCGCAGGCTCTGCAGGCCCGGGACCGCCTCCTCGAGCAGCTCATCTCAGAGGCAGAAATCCTTCTGCCCGAGGCCGTGGTTGAGGCCGAGGTGGCCCGCCGCGTCTCAGAGGACGCTGATGAGGAAGCACGCGCAGAGGTTCGTGAGCGCATCGTTGCTGACATTCGCCAGCAGGTTTTCCTTGACACCCTGGTTGAGGGCCGTGAGGTTGAGGTCGCCCAGCAGGAGCTCATCGATTTCATGATGCACACCGCCCAGACCTACGGAATGGACCTCGGCACCATGCTGCAGGACCAGACCCAGATCCAGAACCTGTACGCCGAACTGGCCCGCACCAAGGCACTCGTTTCGGTGCTTGGTGAGACCACGGTGAAGGACACCAACGGCGAGGTCGTTGACCTGTCTGCGTTCACCGCTGACGGTTCCAAGGCTGAAGAGCCCGAGATTGTCGAGGAAGAGGGCACCTTCGCCATCGACATCGAAGACATCGCTGACGAGGCCGAAGAGGACTAATCCTCTCGGTTGACTCAGAGCTAGGGTCGCGAAGACTTCGGTCTTCGCGACCCTTTTCTATGGTGCGCCAACAGCGAAAAGAACGCGGGATATACACAATCTGAGCCCGTACGCGACTAGTTTGGTACCAGTTGCGAGGGTTCCGCCCTCGTCCTCATTCCGGTACATAGATACGGAGATCTAATGACAACGCTATCCCCGGTTGGTGCTGGACCCACTGAGTCCAGCATGGGCCTGAGCGACAATGTTTACCAGCGTCTCCTGAAGGAGCGCATCATCTGGCTGGGCGGAGAGGTCCGCGACGACAGCGCCAATGCCATTTGCGCGCAGCTGCTTCTTCTTGCCGCAGAGAACCCTGACGAAGACATCTACCTGTACATCAACAGTCCCGGTGGATCGGTGACTGCGGGCATGGCCATCTACGACACCATGCAGTACGTCAAGCCTGATATTGCAACCGTCGGTATGGGTCTGGCGGCCTCGATGGGACAGTTCCTGCTGAGATCGGAAGAGCGTCGTGTAGGG
>CAMFDH010000039.1 GCA_945949035.1 uncultured Actinomyces sp. | reverse complement strand
GTTTGTAGTCATGGCGTTCATGGTGATCTCCTAGTCGTTTGAGGGTGTCCCCGGATTCTTGGGTTTCCCACATGGCCGAGGGAGTGGTGCCGGGCGGTAAAGAGTGGAGTCGTAGTCGTGAGGTGACGTGCGCCAAGCGCAGCGGTCACCGCGTTAGCGGTGTGGTGTACGTCAGGTCCAACGGTGAGAAGCACCTTGACGGGCCGATTAGCGCCACGCCCACAATGAGGAGAACCACGAGAGAAGACCCCGACCACCGCACTTATCTGAGAGCTCCCCGTCCTGGCCGGCTTCCGCCCCCCGGTGTTCTGGGCCAAGCCACTAGCTGCGACCATAAGCAAGTAGGCCGACGCTGATCGCGCGTGAATTACTAGTGGATCCGTGAGGCTTCTGAGGTAGCCTCCACTCCATTCCTCAACGGATCAATATGGGCCGATGTACGCTGGATGTCATGAAACCATTCAGATTCCTTGCCAGCAGTGCGATTACGATGGCGGCACTCCTAGCGTTTTCCGGGTGCTCTGGCGTTGTCACGTCCACCCAGTCGCCTTCTGAAGCATGTGAGGTGGTATACGAGGGATTGAGCAACCTAGACTTAGAGATCGCCGGACTCGATTCAGACCCGTCCGGCCGGGATGAGGTAATCAGAGGGATCGACGCGATTACCGCGGACGTCACGAATGAGGAGATTTCCCCTGCGTGGAGAGAACTGGCCGAGAGTCTTAAGGAGTTCGTCTCCCTGGGAAGCAAGATGGTGGAGTACAGCCTGATGGAAGAGATGCCAGACTTGAGTGAGGAGGAGATTGAGAGCCTCCAGAATGAACTTACGGCCGCCCAGGACCGACAGTACGCAGCTCTAGACGAGATCTATCGACTCTGCACTCCGACTGAGTGAGTTGGTGTTAGGGCGCTCCCGGGCTGCTATCCCACCGCTTTCCCATAGGCATTGCGGTACGGCGACAGACCTGTAATTCAGTGTGCTCGTCAGCCAAACTGTCTGGAACTTCGTTATCTGAAGGCAGCTACACTGGTGGGGACCTTGCATGACATAGTGCCTTGAATACCTGAAGGACGCCTGATCGATGAAGATCTCAAGAAGCTGGAAGACCGGGAGTCCGGTTTGGCTACTCGCAGCAGTGATGGTTCTCGTTGGGGGCACAGGGTGTGCGGATGAAGCCGCCAGCGCCCTCGACGGCTTCCGGCCCTCGGCAGTCCCGATTGAAGTTGTCGAAGAGCCGCAGAGTGAACCAGTCAAGGTTGACGTCGTCGAAGAAGCGCAGCCAGAGGTTGTGTCAATTGCACTCATCGGTGATGAGACTGACCCTTCTGACTATGAGGCAGTGAGAGCCGTCCTCGCAGACCTCGCAGTGAAGGGGCGAGCGCCTAAGACTGGGTACGACAGAGATCTGTTCGGACCCCGATGGGCTGATACCGATCACAATGGTTGTGACACTCGTAATGACATCCTGACTCGAGACCTCACTGAGACCTCATACAGGCCGGGGACAAACGACTGTGTAGTTGTCAGCGGGAAGCTTGACGATCCCTATACGGCGAGCACGATCAATTTTGAACGCGGACAAGATACTTCCAGTGCAGTGCAGATCGACCATGTGGTCGCCCTTTCGGATGCATGGCAGAAGGGCGCTCAGCAGCTGTCGGACGACCTACGCACCCAGTTCGCAAACGACCCTCTTAACCTCCTCGCAGTCGATGGACCAGCTAACCAAAAGAAGAGTGATGGGGATGCAGCTACCTGGTTGCCGTCTAATAAGGCATTCCGTTGTGAGTATGTCGCTCGCCAGGTTCTTGTAAAGGCAAAGTACTCACTGTGGGTCACTCCAGCTGAGCATGATGCGATCGATGCCGTCCTTGAAGGATGTATCGCGAACGAGAATGCAGAGGCTGAGGCAGCGAGGGTAGCAGAGGAAGAAGCTGCTGCGGCTGCGGCCGCGGAGGAAGAGCGCATTGCACAAGAAGCTGCTGCTGCTGCAGAAGCTGCACGGGTTGCTGAGGAAGCCGCGGCAGCTGAAGCGGCGCGTGCTGCAGAGGAAGCGGCCAGCGTTCCCTCGAGTGTCTACTACAAGAACTGTTCAGCAGCTCGGGCTGCGGGTGCGGCACCGGTCTATGAAGGCGACCCGGGTTATGGCACGCACCTAGACCGCGATAGGGACGGGGTCGGTTGCGAGTAACGACGCCACAAAAGCACGCGTAAGGGCTCACTAGAACCAGAGGCTAAAGCGCAAAATGCTGCCCCTGCCTAAACCTTGATGATCCAGGTAGGGGCAGCAGTGTATCTCTACCGATCGCCGTCGACGGTGTCCTTCACTCTGTCGGCAACAGCCCTAAACCCAGCAGCTACATCACCTGCGGCGTCCTTGATGGCACCTTCAGCCTTGTCAAGCTTGCCCTCAGCCTCAAGATCCTTGTCGCCCGTGAGTTTTCCAGCAGCCTCTTTTGCGGTACCCGTAATCTTGTCGCCCAATCCATCAAACGTGCTCATAGTGTCTCCTTTCGACCATTCAGCTTTTCATGTGACGGTGGTCATAGCAAGAGCTGTCGTGAGAGAGAGGACTGTCGACTGTCCACTCCTTGCTCCCCGGTCCTTTGGGAGGCTCAGACAGTACTTGCCCTTTCACCAGGGTTCGGCAGCATGTGCCGGCGGAACACGGTGGAGTGTTTTGTGAGGTTGTCCGTGTCGCTTGCGGGCAGCTCTTGCCACCAGTGCGGACGTCAGCAAGATCGTGACGATCAGCGTTGTGATGACAAGGGTCTTGGTCAGCGTGATGGGTCCTCCCAGGGGGCTGGATGTCGAGTCCCCGATGTTGGAACTGGTCGTATCCGCCCTCTCTGCGATCACCAGCAACCGGTGAGTATTGACGCCGTAGGGGGTGCATGTGACAAGTGTCAGCAGGTCCCGACCAGGTTGGGCGCGCAGATGCTCGAGGCCGTCCTCCGGTGTATCAACGATCTGGTCAACGACACTGTAGGCCAGGGTCTGGCCGAGGACGTCGATGACGATGATATCGCTAAGCTCCACCTCTGGAAGGCGATCAAACATTGAGGCAGTGACCATTCCTGAGTGCGCTGTAATTGCGGCGCTTGTGCCGCTTCCACCAACCGGGAGGCTTGTGCCCTCGAGTAGGGCAGCACCTTTCAGCAGGTTTTCTTCACTGGAGGTGGCGTAGACCGGAAGATCGATTTCAACGGAAGGGACCTGAACTCGTGCTCGAACACTGGTTCCCTCCAGTTCCAGTGCCCTCGCAGCCCCGCTGAGGTCTCCCGCCTCATTCGCGCTTACCGCAAGCGCGAACTGTTCGTAGCTATCTGGTGGTTGTGCCAGGTAATACTCTGCGAGCTCCTGCGAGTGGCCCGCGTTAGTCCACCACTTTGCCGCCGTGGGGAAGGCCAGCAGAAGGAACCCAACCACGATCACGACCATGCCGATGATGGGCTTGGCGTGACGGTGGCCGGGTTCCTTGTGCTGCCGCAGCCGGGTTTCCCTGAGTGACGTGCGGCTTGGATAGGAGGAGATCCTCAGGTCAGAGCTCACGCCTCGACCTGGAGAATGCCACGGCTCCACCACCTACAGCGATGAGGGCGAGTCCGGCAATGACCAACCCCGTGGTTCCTGCGGCACCGGTTAGGGGCAACGTGCCGCCGGCATTGTGGGGAGTGTTGACCACCTCGATGGTTGCCGCGGATGCGATCTGGCTGGTGACTGTGAAGGGGATGGGTTTGGCAAGCAGTTCAAAGCCGGCCGGAGCCTTGGTCTCCACGAGCCAGTAGTGGTTGTAGCCGGGTTCGCCCTCGGTAATCTGCTTGCCATCAGCCCAGTTTGAATACCGCAGGCCATTGATGGTCACCTTGCCGTCGGCGCCGGTCTGCCACTGTCCGGTTCCATTGACCATGACCTTGACCGCGGTGGCGAAGTCAGGTGTGTGTGACGCGTGAACTTCAAAGATGGCTCCGGCAAGCGACTTGCCGTCCCGGTCCTTCTTGAGGATATTGATGCCGCCAAACTTGGTTTCGACAACCGTGGAGGGGACTTCGGTGACATGTTCGTCCTCACGCTGGAACGTCAAAGTGGCGTCGTTAGAGATTTCCCCGGCAGTTATGACCTGGGCCTTGTGACTTACTGTCACCTTCGCGGTGGGGTTTGTCTGCAGGGCATCGAAGGCAGCCTTGCGGGCCGATGCCCCCAGGGTCACGGTGACGAGGCCGTCGACGTGAGTGGTGGTGAAGTCCGTGGTGGCAACACCGGCAATGTGAACGGTTGTAGAGAGGTACTTCAACTTTGGATCAAGCTTGTCCGTGACGACGTACTTCGTAGTCTGTGAGCCTCCGGGAATGGTCGAATCGATGCTGTAGGTGATCTCTTCGCCGAGTGCGTAGACCGGGGCATCCGTGACGGACTTTTCGACCTCACTGATGACGTTCTTGGGATAGGCGTGGACGTCGTACACCCACCGGGTCGGGTCCGAGGGGTCGGTGAGGGGCACCGTAATGAGGAACGGTAGCGACTTTGTCACCGCCGCGTTGGGCGCAACTTCTGGGGCTGCGGTCTCTTCGACCAGGTAGAGACCAACCGGCAGGCTTGAGAACTTTGCAATGCCCTGAGTATCAGTGATCATCGTCTTCTTGCCGGTAAGAGTGTGCCCTGACTGGGTGATGCTGGCTGGATCAAGCGGATCAAAGCCATCAACCAGAGCCTGCGCTGCCTGCCATCCAGAGTTTGTCTCCAGGTTGATGCCACTGACCTGCTGGACACTGAATGCGGCTCCCGAAAGGGGAGTGAGACCGCTGATGTTCCCGGAGGGAAGAGCCATGCCCTGGTTCCCCGGAAGGTAGGAGGGCGGTTGAACGAACTTATGAATGGTGATGCTTCCCGTGGCATCGTCTGGAATCAGGTTTGGGGGTGCCGCGCTTGCCGTCGTGGCAGATGCTGCGAGCAGGGCACCCGCGGTGAGGAGGCCGGCGATACTGTGTTTCTTCAAAGTTAATACCTTTCTGAGTTGGTGGGCGGGTCGGCGGATGGCTCGTTCCAAGTTCGTGAGCTCCCGCCGGCCTCGACCACATTTCCAACTGGGGGAAGGTCACGCCGTAACCCCGCTCCGAGCCTGTGGATTGTGCCGGACTTCGGGAATCTGGGATTCCGTTTGACGCGGCTACGTAGGATGGAGATATGAGCAAAAGCCAAGTGGATGTAGCGTCCGAATTCTCTGAGGTCATTCCAGACGTCGTAGCTGATGAAGACACCATTGATCCCGCGCGGATCGGCGCGTTCTTCGACGTGGACGAAACACTCGTTCGCGGTGCGAGCATCTACTGGGCTGCCAAAGAGATGTTCCGTTTTTCACCCTTTGGACTGCGCGAGGTCGCCTACGCGGCAGCTGAGACTTTCGCCTACATGCTGTTTGGTGAAAACCAGGACAAGATTGACGACTTCTCAACCCGAGCGGCGCAGATAGTCGCGGGCAACTCCGTCGAAGACATGGCGAAGATCGGCGAACTCATCTATGAGAAGTACTTCGTGCCCAAGGTCTACCAGGTTACTTACGCGCTTCTGAAGCAGCATGTCGACGCCGGTCACACCGTCTACCTAATCAGCGCTACCCCGTGGATCATTGCTGAAGAGTTCGCTCACAGGTTGGGTGCCATGGGCGGGATAGGCACCAAGACAAAGGTCGAGGACGGAATCATCCTGGGTGAGCTGGAAGGCGGGATTGTCCACGGCCAAGCCAAAGTCGATGCGGTGCTCGAAGTTGCTGAAGAGAAGAACCTCGACCTCGAAAAGTCCTGGGCCTACTCCGATTCTTCGAGTGACATCCCGATGCTTTCCACCGTCGGCCATCCCGTCGCGGTCAACCCCGACCGCGCCCTGCGCCATCACGCCAAGGCCAACGGATGGCAGATCGTGCGTGCCTACGAACGCCGCGACCTCGCCCTGCGCTGGGCTGGTCGGGCCGCCGTGGCCGCCCTTGCCACCGGCGGCGCCTACCTGGTCTTCCAGAGCGGCAAGAAGGGGTCCCGGAAGGCCTTCGGTCGCAAATCCTGACGGGCCTCGGCGCAGCCCCTACTTGCGCCAGTAGCCCATGAATGCCACCCGCTCGCGGGGGACCGCTAGGTCCCGCACGAGGTGGCGACGCAGTGTCGTAACCATGCGCGATTCGCCAGCTATCCAGAAGTAGTGGGAACGAAGTGCCTGATCCGTTAGGGTCCGCGGTTCAGACTCGATATTGGAGAACCAGGCGGTCTCCCACACGGGGTCCTCACCCAGGGGTGCAACGTCCTCCACCTGTGGAGTAACGTCCCCCTCGAGACCGAGGTGGCGAAGAATGACGGGTGTGACAGCGGAACCGACCTCCCCTTCATCCCGAGCAAACCACAACACCTGTTGGCGATCACCTAGGTCCAAGTCGAGAAAGTCTGCTTCAGTGGGGACTTCAAGAAGGGCGAGGACGTTCGCGGTGGAGGACGCAGTCTCCTCAAGAATGCGGGAGATCGCCGGAACCGCAGTTTCGTCACCGACGATGAGGACGTTCTCCGCGTCCCCGGGGTGATACTCGATTCCACCGCCATCTAGGCGCCCTCGCCGCGGTCCATAGACGAGCAGCTGTTGTCCCGGGGTGGCACTCGCGACCCACCGTGCTGCGGGTCCGACCTCGGGGGCCGCGACTCCGTGGGCGAAGTCAACCACGAGGACGCACGAGCCGTCCTCGCCGACAACGAGATCACGGATCGAGTAGGTGCGCATGTCACCCCGGGAATGCGGGGACAGGGCTGTCCATTCCGCGTATGTCGAGGTCGAACTGAGGTTCGGCAAACCCGTTGCGCCGGGAAAAATCAGTTTGATGCGCTGATCCAGGGTCCTGTGTGGATTACCGAAAGTGCGCAGTGCAGCGCCGCCGAAAGTGATGCGCTTGAACGAGGGGGAGATCTGCTCTACCGCGGTGACGGTCACCCGGGTGAACTGGAACGCGGGCAGGGGAGCAGTGTGGAGTGTGGGTTCCACCGCGACCTCAGAACTACTGGGCACGGGGCCTCCCAATCGGAACCACCATGGGACTTGCGAACACGGGGTCAGGAATAATCATGGCGTCGAGGCCGAAGACGTCACCCACCAGCTGCCTGGTGACCACATCCTGCGGTTTGCCCGCGGCGTAGACCTGTCCGCCCCGCATCGCGATCAGGTGATCGGAGTAGCGCGCCGCCATGTTGAGGTCGTGCAGCACCATGACGATGGTTGTGTGCAGGTTCTTGTTGAGGTCGCTGAGAAGCTCGAGAACATCCAGCTGGTGGGCGACATCAAGGAACGTGGTGGGTTCATCCAGCAGGAGGATCCCCGTCTGCTGCGCCAGAACCATGGCAATCCATACCCGCTGACGCTGACCGCCGGACAACTCATCAACTGCCCGATCCGCCAGGTCAACCGTGTTCGTGGCCAGAAGCGCACTCTTGACGGCATCGCTATCGGCTGCGCTCCACTTCGCAAACGGGCCCTGATGGGGGTGGCGTCCTCGTGAGACGAGGTCGAAAACCGTGATGCCCTCCGGGGCCAGGGCCGACTGGGGGAGCAGGCCGAGGGTGCGGGCCACCTCCCTCGTGGGGATCGACGAAATCGACCGACCGTTGAGGACGACCTCCCCAGAAGTTGGCTTGAGGAGGCGGGCCAGCCCACGAAGGAGCGTCGACTTGCCACACCCGTTGGCGCCGACAATAGAGGTTATTCCACCGGGCTCAATGACGAGGTCGAGGTCGTGGATGATATCGCCATCCCCGTAGCCGAGGGAGAGGTGACTGGTCGAGAGCCCCGGAAGGTGCTGAGATTCGTTCATGGCCTCACTTCTCCCTTGTTAACGCGCACTAGCAAGTAGATCAGGAAGGGGGCGCCGACGAGCCCCAAAATGACGCCGACCGGGTAGGTGGCCGCAAACAGGTTCTGCGCGATGAGGTCCGCCGCCAGAACAAGTGCAGCGCCGATCAGGGCCGACATGGCTAGGGGAGGGCGCCCCGGGCCGAGAATCCGACTGGCAATAGGGCCTGCCATGAATGAGACGAACGCGATCGGCCCGGTTGTTGCGGTGGCGGCAGAGAGCAGGGCGACGGCGCTGATGATGAGGCCGGCTCGAACTGCAGTGACATGAACCCCGAGTCCGCGTGCAGTGTCATCACCCAGGCGCAAGAGGTCGAGGTCGCGGCGCAGGTAGAACAGGCACCCGCCGAAGATCACCAGTGTGACCCCGAGGATGAGGACGCCGCGCCAGGAGGCGCCACTCAGACTTCCTGTCAGCCAGCGCATAGCGGTCTGCAGATCCCACGAAGCGGCCTTCGAAAGCACCCACTGGGTGACCGCGTTGAACATTGCGCCAAAACCGATGCCGATGAGGATCATGCGGAAGCCCGCAAAGCCCGCCCCGTGTGAGAGGCCAAGAATGGCCAGAGCGGTGATGAGGCCGCCTGCCAGCGCGAACCCCGAAACCCACAGATCAGTCAGACCGAGGACGATGATGGCGAAGACCGCAAAGGTACTGGCGCCGCTCGTGATGCCGATAATGTCAGGGGCCGCCAGGGGGTTGCGCAGCATGGTTTGGAAAGTGATGCCCGCCAGTCCGAAAGCCAACCCTGCCAACAGCCCTAATGTGGCGCGGGGCAGGCGCAGCTCACGAACAACGAAAGTCTGCCCGCCCTCGCCGTTCCCAAATAGTGCGGAAAACACGGTCTTCAGTGATGCCACCTGCTCACCCAGCATCAGTGTGAGGACGAAGAGGACGAGGACGAGAACGAGGGTCGTTCCAGTTGCAACCGCGACGCGACGTTTACGGGCCAGGTGGGTTTGGGGGCTCATCACAGCTCCCTAATCTTCTGGCGGCGCACAATCCACACGAAGAAGGGGGCGCCGATTAGGGCCGTAAGGATCCCGACTTGGATCTCTTGGGGCCGCGCGACGATCCGGCCGACAATGTCCGCAGCGAGAAGCAGAGCCCCGCCGGTCAGCATTGAAAAGGGAACGAGCATGCGGTAGTCCGGCCCCGTGATCAAGCGGCAAAAATGGGGGACAACCAGGCCCACGAATCCGATGGGACCCGCCACGGCAGTCGCCACTC
>CAMFDH010000038.1 GCA_945949035.1 uncultured Actinomyces sp. | reverse complement strand
GATTCTCCTAGGTTCTGGATGACTCCAGATTTCAGAAAATCGTACTTTTCGGGGCGCGCAAGGCGTCTCGTTTTCGATGCTGCGCAAGGCGGCGATGCAAGGATGGTGTTCGATCATGGGTGGAGGTCCGCGCACTCGTCCGGGGCGTAAACCGGATCCCAATTCGGAACGTTCGGAGCTTCGCGGGATTGTGTTTTCTGCTCTTCCTCGTGAGGGTTTTACGGGGAGGATTCCTAAGTTTCCTTTGCCGAAGATGGCGATGGGGTTTTGGACCAAAGACGGTGAACATATTGATGACACGGAGAGCGCGGCGGAGTTCTCTAAACGTGAGGCTGCATTGTGGAAGTGGGCTTGGCGGACTCCGCAGGCTGCTGCGTGGGCTGCTGAGCCGTGGCGACAGTATTCTGTTGCTCAGTGGGTTCGGGCGTCGGTTTTGTGTGAGGGTTCGGACGCTAAGGCGGCGGATCGTACGGCGATGTTGCGTTTGGCGGATCAGATTGGGATGTCTCCTACAGGTTTGGCTGCGAACGGTTGGAAGATTGCGGATGTTGAGCCGGAGCCGTTGAAGGCTGTGGCGTCTGATGTTCCGGTGCGTCGTGAGCGGCGGTTGCGGTGAGTGAGTTTCGTGTTGATTTCCCTACTTTGGGGGATCTTGGGGACGCGTGGATCACGGCCCATATGCTTGTGCCGCAAGGCTTTGCTCGCGGGAAACCTTACGAGATGGCTGATTGGCAGTTTTGGTGTCATGCGAATCGTTATCGGGTTCGTGAGGATGCTACGTTTGTTCCTACTGAGCTTGTGGGGCCGGATAATCCTCCTGTTTTGAATCAGGCGTTTTATTATCAGCGCACTCTTATTGTTGGGCCGCAAAAGACGGGTAAGGGGCCGTATTCTGCTGCTCAGGTTGCTTTTGAGGCTGTTGGTCCGTCCGTGTTTGCGGGTTGGGCTAAGGGTGGCGAGGCGTACCGTTGTGCCGATAATGGGTGTTCGTGTGGGTTTGAGTGGCGTTATGAGTCGGGTGAGCCGATTGGTATGCGGCATCCTTCGCCGTTGATTCAGATTGGCGCGTTTTCTCAGGATCAGGCGTTCAATGTTTATCGTCCGCTCAAGTATTCGGTGGAGAATGGGCCGCTAAGGAATGTTTTGGCTCCTCGTCAAGGGTTTATGCGCGTGTTGGGGCTTTCGAGTTCTGAGGATGCGGATCGTATTGATGCGGTGACGGCTGAGGCTTCGTCTCGGTTGGGTAATCCGATTTCGGATGCTGAGCAGGATGAGGCCGGGCTTTATACGAAGTCTAATCGGATGATTTCGTTTGCGGATACTCAGGCGCGTGGTGCTGCCGGTATGGGTGGGCGTGTTCATTTGACTACGAATGCGTGGGACCCCACCGAGTCTAGTTATGCGCAGCGGACTTATGAGGCGGGGCAGGACGATACGTTCGTGTTTTTCCGGAATCCGGATCTTAACCCGGATTTGTTGGGTGAGGATGGGCGTCCGATTTCGTTTCTCAAGAAGGCTAACCGTCGCAAGATCTTCGAGTATGTCTATGAGGGTTCTTGGTGGGTGAATATCGATTCTATCGAGGCGGAGACGGCGAAGTTATTGAAGTCTGATCCGGCGCAGGCTGAACGGTTTTTTGGGAATCGTCTGGTGCAGGGCCAAGGTGCATGGTTGTCTGAGGGGTTGTGGGCTGGTGCGTATTCAGGTTTGGTTGCCGAATCCTCCTGACGGAACATCGGTCGCGGTTGGTATGGACGGCAGTGAGAACGATGATTGGACTGTCATTAAGTGCGAGACACGTGAGGGACTGTTGTTTACTCCGCGTTATGGGCCGGATGATAGGCCGACGATTTGGAATCCTGCCGAGTGGGGTGGCCGTATTCCTCGTTCTGAGGTGAATGTGGCGATGGATGAGATTGCTCGCCGCTATCAGATTGTTCGCGCTTATTGTGATCCGGGTTTCCGTGACGAATCCAGCTATGAGACTGAGATTGAGACGTGGGATCAACAGTATGGCCCGAAGGTGTTTATTCCGTGGCAGATGGCTGGCAATGCTCGTGTAAATGCGGTTTATGCTGCGATGCGTCGTTTTGAGGCGGATTTGGAGCATCGGAAGATTACTCACGATGGTTGTCCGATCACCACTACCCACATGGGGAATGTTCGCAAGATTGCTAAGACTGCTGATCGGTATGGGATGGGTAAGCCTTCTCAGGTTCAAAAGATTGACGCTAGTGCGGCGTCGCTGTTGTGTCATGAGGCCGCTGCTGATGCGCGTGCGGCTGGCTGGGTCGAGGAGACTCCGGCGTATGCGTTTTTTGCTTAGGAGGGTGTAGTGCTCACTTATGATGATGCTCTCCGCAAGGTGGGCAAGCTGTATGGACGTTTGCAGGAGCGGCGTCCTGACATTGTCCAGTTTGATGATTTCTATGAGGGGAAGCAGCCTCTTAAGTTTGCGTCGCGTGAGTGGTCCGAGTTCCATAAGGACCGCTACACGGGGTTTGCCGACAATTGGTGCGGGGTTCCGCCTGATGCGTTGAATGAGCGTCTACAGGTGAAGGATTTCCGTTCTGGCAAGACTCGTGAACACTGGGAGGATGATCTGTGGAGGGCTTGGGAAGCGAATAACCTGAGTGCTCAATCTTCGCAGGGTTTCCTCCAGTCGATTGTTGCGAAGCGTTCTAACGTGCTCGTGTGGCCGGGACGTGATGATAACCCGGTGGTGACGTGGGAGCATCCGGCAACGTCTATCGTGCAGCATGATGCGGCGAATCCTCGTGTACGCCTGTATGGTCTTAAGTCTTGGGTGGATGATAAGACCGAGTTTGCGGTGCTCTATGACTCGACGCATGCCTACAAGTTTCAGCGGAAGGTTGCTGAGACTGTGGATCGTAAGGGTGTGGTTGCTGGCGGGATTATTCTCCCGACGGCGACGGCGCATCGGATGGTTGGCGAGGGAAATGGCTGGCAGCCGTGGCAGCCGAACAGCGATGATGGTTGGCCGATCCGGCATGGTTTTGACACGGTGCCGTTGGTTGAGATTCCGAATCGTCCGCGTCTTGGCCGTGGCCCGATTTCGGATATTCACGGCACGGTGGCGATGCAGAACGCTATCAATCTTTTGTGGGCTTATCTGTTTGCTGCTGCTGACCATGCTTCTTTCCCTGCTCGTGTGGTGATGGGGCAGGAGCCGCCTAAGTTGCCGATCCTTGATGAGAATGGGCAGAAGATTGGTGAAAAGCCTGTTGATATTAAGGAATTGCAGCACGGGCGTTTGCTGTGGCTGACAGGGCAGAATACGAAGATTGGCCAGTGGGATGCGGCGAAGCTGGACGTGTTCACGAACGTGGTTGAGATCGGTATCGGTCATATTGCGTCTCAGACGCGTGTACCGGCGCACTATTTCATTCAAAACAGCGGTCTTTCGAACGTGAACGGGGATACGCTCACGGCCACGGAGACGCCGCTGGTGAAGAAGGGTGAAGAGTTTCAGCTGTTTAGCTCTGATCCGTTGTCTGAAGTGTTTAAGTTAATGGCTCAGGCGCAGGGTGTTGGCTCATATTCTGCGGCTATTACGCCTAGTTCGGTTAAGTGGAAGAATCCTGCGATTCGTTCTGATGCCCAGTTGGCTGACGCGCTGCTGAAGAAGCGGCAGGTTGGTTATCCGTTTGAGTATTTGATGGAGCTGGAGGATGTTTCTCCGGCTGACCGTGAGCGGATTCTTGAGATGAAGCGTCGCGAACAGTCTGATCCGGACGTGGCGGCGATTGTGGACAGGTTGGGAAACAATGATGCTTACGGCGTCTAGGATTCATGCTGATCGCGTTGCGGCGGCTCAAGTTTTGGCGGTGAAGCAGGGTTCGAAACTGTGGGGGCAGACTGATCCTCGCAATATCGCGAGTTCGTGGCGTGTGAATCAACGTCAGCTTGTCGCGGCTTTGACTGCGGTCCAGTTGGATGTTGCCACCTCTGCTTCGGAATATGGGGCGGACGTTCTGGCCGAGCAGGGAACATATTCGGCTCCGCAGGCGTTTGTTGATCCTCGCGGTTTCGCTGGTAGTGCACCTGACGGGCGCACACTCGAAGGGCTGTTGTGGACGCCGGTCGTCACCTCTAAGTCGGCTATCGGGAATGGCATCCCGGTGTCTGAGGCGATGGAGCGTGGCCAGCGTGGTTTGTCTCAGATTCTTCGTACGGTGGTTGCCGATACGGGCCGGAGCGCGGCGCAGGCGGATGTTGCAACTCGCGAGCACGTGGGTTATACCCGCGTGGTTGTGGGCGAATCGTGTCCCGATTGCCTGATTTTGGCGGGCCGGTTTTACATGTGGAACACGGGCTTTCAACGCCACCCCAGTTGCTTCCCTGCTGGAACCGTTGTTTCGGGACCGGAATTAGAGGGAGCTACGAGGCGGTGGTATGAGGGTGAACTCGTTATCCTCACGACCGCAAGCGGACAAAAGCTTTCCCTGACCAGTAATCACCCGGTATTGACACGTCGCGGGTGGATTCCGGCGCATTTCCTCGATGAAGGAGATGACGTATTCCGCTCCACCGACTCCAAGGGAGCTTTGCCCCTCGTAGTCCCAGACCATAATCAAATGCCATCCCTCATCGAGGATATATGGAGTACGTTCCGCGTGAACGGATTTGATCGAGTGCCAACCTCCCCCGAGGATTTCCACGGCGACGGGATTAACGGCGAGGTCGACATTGTAAGGCCCTATAGCTCGTTGCGGGATTGGGGAACATCCGCGTTCTTCAAGCATTTTAAGCATCAACATTTCCCCATCGGATTGAGTGGAATTCCTCCCTTCAACTTCGAGGGCATGTCTGAACTTGGTGATTTGTGGCGTGGTTCGCAAACGCGCAGCACGATTAGCGGCAGCGGCCTGCTTTTTCCTTTCACTGGAAGTCATGTGCAGATTGCGAGTAATCCCAGCTTCGGATCGCCCGCGCATACTGACGCCATTGGTAGTGAGTTCTTTACGGATTCGCTCTCTGGAAACTTCATATCGCTTAGAGAGGGCATTTTCGGAAGCGCCGGATTTGTAGGCGTTGATGACATCTTCCGTAGGGAGCGGAGTCTCGTACCTGTTAGATGGGATGCCCCGGCTGCGGAGTTCTCGGTAGAGACGAGTGCGGGATATAGGGAGCGCGGTAATGATCTCTTGAACAGGCTTTCCGGTCATGTAGAAGCTGACCGCCTTGTCAAGGTAGAGAGGATCGATTGGAGCGGGCATGTTTACAGTGTTACCTCCTCAGAAGGTTGGCACTCTGCCAACAATCTAATTGTATCAAATTGCGATTGCCAGCATGTTCCTACGACGAAGAATCTTGCCGAGAACCAGTTCACTGATCCGTATGCGCATTTCGAGTCGATGAGCGCCGAAGAGCAGGACGAGTTCTGGGGTGAAGCTGACGCCAAGGCTATCCGTGATGGCGGCGATATCTATCAGGTCTACAACTCGCGGCGCGGTATCTCAAAGGATGGTTTGACCACGTTGGAGGGTACGACGCGGCGTGGCCATATGGGTGGCATGGATCGGCGTCTTACCCCGGATGGGATCTACAAGCAGGCGAAGTCTCGTGATGAGGCGTTGCGCCTGTTGAAAGACAACGGCTATTTGTTGCCCGGTGGGCAGCAGGCTGGTGGTGTTCTGCGCGGTAACGAGGTGGGGTTCGCTGGCTATATGGGCCGTGGTGGTACACGCCGTGGAGCTACTCAGGCGTTCCAAGAAGCTGTTCGTACGGGGCGGCGCGATCCACGCAATGTGGCCACGATGACGGCTGCTGAGCGGCGCATGTTTGATGCCCAATCGAAATGGGATGCCGTGGTTGCTGGCCGTAACCCATATGGCGGGCCGCTTACACCAAAGGTTGCTGCTTCGGTGGAGAAAGACTACCGGCGTTGGCTGCGTACTGGCGGCAACATTTTCTAATTCTTCCCATCCGTCGCAAGGGCGGAAGGGCAAATCTCGCAAGGAGAATAACAATGCATGATTCCCGCATGTCCGCACGCAAGTTTTGGATTCGTTCGGTAACGGACGATCAAGAGGGTGGCGGCGAAGGTGAACCAACTAATGAGCAGGTGAATCAAGAGTCTGCCGGTGAACACGAGGAAGAGGAAGCAAGTTCTGAATCCCTCGGCGACGCTGGCAAACAGGCACTCGATCGAATGAAGAGCCGCTGGCATTCAGAGCGTGATCGCGCGAATGCCGCTGAGCAGAAGCTGGCGGCGAAGGACAAGGATATTGAAACGGTCCTGTCTCAAGTCAATCAGCGCTATGTCCGTTCCGAGGTGAAGGCGGCTGCCAAGGGCAAGCTGTCTGATCCGGGTGACGCTTTCAAGTTCTTGAACCTTAGTGATTTTAAGGTTTCCGAGGATGGCGAAGTGGATGGGGACGCGATCAACACTGCGATTGATGACCTGCTCAATAAGAAGCCGTATTTGGGTGCGCAACGTGCCCGTGCGGAAGGTTCCGGCGAGGGCGGCGCACGCTCTAGTGATGCTGGGAATCTTAAGCAATTGTCTCGTGCCGATCTGGCAACGATGACATCAGAACAAATCCTTGCGGCCAAGGAAAAGGGCCAGCTTAAGGATCTACTCAAGCAATAGGAGGAGATGGCAATGGCTGTCACTAATTTTATTCCGGAGCTTTGGTCCGCTGAGGTCAAGCTTCCGTTCGAGAAGTCTCTCGTGTTCGGTCAGCCCACGGTTGCGAACACTAAGTATGAGGGTCAGATTAAGCAGATGGGTGACACGGTTAATGTCACCACGATTTCTGACCCGACTGTCAATGGCTACGACAAGGGCACCGATATCGAGATTGAGGATGTTTCCGATGGGAACATTAAGCTCGTGATCGATCAGGGCGATTACTTTGCGTTCCGCGTGAACGACGTGGATCGTGTGCAGGCGGCTGGTGATTTCCAGTCTCCGGCAACCCAGCGTGCAGGGTTTGGCCTCAAGGATAAGGTGGACAAGTTCATCGCGTCCCTGTTCGCTAAGACAGCTGCTAATGGCGGGCCTAAGAGCGCTCTCGGTGCTCTGAAGGTCATTAACGGCGTGGGTGGCGACACTCCCGGAGCGGATCAGCTAACGGCATACGACGTGCTAGTGAAGTTGGCGAATGCGCTGAACAAGGAAAACACTCCGACTGATGGCCGCTATGTGGTTATCGATCCTGATTTCCTTGCGGCGCTCCAGCATGATCCCCGGTTCTCCCGTGTGGATGCGTCCGGTACGTCCGAGACGCTGCGCAATGGAATTGTTGGTCGGGCACTCGGTTTTGATGTGCTGACTTCCAACAATGTGACCGGCGGCCTCGTGTGTGCTGGTATTCCCGGTGCGCTTTCGTTTGCGAACCAGCTGACTGAGGTCGAGGCGCTGCGTGAGCAGGGGCGGTTCGCTGACATTGTGCGTGGCCTGAATGTGTATGGCGCTAAGATTTTCTATCCCGAAGGTCTCGCTACCGCTAAGTGCACGTTCGAGCCTGCTACGGCTGGTGGTTCGGGGGAATGACGGCCCGGTATACCGCCCAATACCGATCAACGTATTAGGCGGGTGTGCCGGTTAGGAGGGTGAAAGATGGCTGATGATCTTGAACCTTTAGCGTCAAAGAAGGATCTCGAAGCGCGGGGGCTACCTGCAGAGCCGGAGAATCTTCTCAAGGTTCTGTTAGAGTCCGTTTCAGCGGCGGTGCGTGAAGCGGCAGGGGTTCCGATCTCTGCCGTTTCCACCACGCTCACGTTGGCGGGGACTCGTGAGCAGTTCCTCCAGTTGCCGGTTGGCCCTGTTGTCACGGTTGATTCTGTGACGATCGAGGGTGTGCCGGTGACTGGGTGGAAGCTGCGCGATGGGAGACTGTGGCGTGCGGCTGGTTGGGCCGGGCAGTCCCGTGATGTAGAAGTAACGCTCACATACGGTTACCAGACGGTTCCCGCCGACATTGTTCAGCTCGTGTGCTCTTTCGTGGGCGCAGGAATGATCTCAGCGCAAGACGGGGATCTCGTGAGAGATCGGGGATTGGCTTATACGTCTATCGATGATTTCCGTGAGGGTTACCGTACTGGTGATTCGGAGATTGTGGATGTGACGGAGTTACCGGATCGGGTGAAGAACTCGCTGCGGGCACGGTTTAGCGGCGGCGCTCACGTGACTGGGGGCTACTAATGGGCCTTGAAGCTACATTGCGGCGCGGTAGGCGTGCTGCCGAATGTCTCATGACTTCTACTGTTGAGGTTCGCCGATTTACGGGCGAAACAACGATTGATGATGAGACGCTGATCGAGACGCCGGTGTATCGCACGGTGTATTCGGGGATTGCGAAGGTTGCTTCGTATGAGGCTTTCGAGCAGACCCCGGAGGTCTCGGGCGGCGTGGTGACCGTGGTCCGACTACGCGTAGATTTCCCGGTCGGGAGCTTCATTGTGAAGCCGGGGGATGAAGCACACGTTCTGGCTGATTCAGCAGACCCGTTACTTGCCGGGCGTCGATTCCGGCTCACAGTTTCGGCACCGTACAAGTCTCACGCGACGGCTTATCGTGTGGCGGCGGAGGAGGTGACGGACGATGCCTAGCGTTGAGTTTGATGCGTCTGAGCTGCGGGCTTTCTCGAGCGAGCTCGGCCGTGTCCCAGCAAAAGTGGTGACGGGTGTTCGTCCCGTGGTCCGTAAGGCCGGGGTGGACATGAAGGACCAACTGCGTGAAGAGATGGGGGCGTCGCGGCATTTTCGTGCTGCTGAGTCGATTTCGTTTGACGAGGGCGATGGCGGCATGGCTGTCGAGGTTGGGCCTACAAAGTCCGGTGCTGGCAATCTTGCGAACATCGCCTATTTTGGTGGTGCGAACGGGGGCGGTGGCACGGTTCCTGACCCGCAAGGTGCGTTGGATGCTGAGGCCCCACTGTTCGAGAAGGCGCTCACGGATTTGGTGGGTGAGATTCTTGGATGAGGTTATCGCCGCGCTCAAGTCTCTGCCGTTTCCGGTGTTTGATACGGAGGCTACGGGGGCGGATCTGACAAAGCCTTATCTGATTGTTTCGGGGACGGTGCTACGGCCAGCTGGCGAATCGTCGCTGGCTGAGGATGGTGTGTTGGATGATCTGCGTGTCCGTCATGTTGCACCATCGGCTGGTGTGGTGCGGCGCATGGTTCCCCGGACTCGGGGGCTGCTCAACAGGAAGCGGATCTCTACCTCAACGCACGTCATGGCCTTGGTGTGCGACAACACAGTCATGATCGATTACGACCCGGACGTGCCGACCCCCGGACAGGGCA
>CAMFDH010000037.1 GCA_945949035.1 uncultured Actinomyces sp. | reverse complement strand
CCTGCTGCCCAACCTTCTGCCCTTCGGTCGTCCCGTTGAGGACGCAGAAGCGCGTGACTCGCTCGGCTGGGGCAAAATCCCCACTGAAAATGGTCTTACAGCCACCGGAATGCTTGAGGCTGCTGCTTCAGGATCGCTCGGTGCCCTCGTCCTCGGTGGTATCGACCTGCGTGACTGGGAGGACCCGGCGGCGGCGAAGGCAGCCATCGAAAAGGCTCCTTTCGTGATCACTCTTGAGGTCCGCCCTTCTGAAGCGACCGAGCTTGCCGATGTGGTGTTCCCCGTGGCACCTCCGGCTGAGAAGAACGGTACGTTCATCAACTGGGAGGGTCGCCTGCGTCCCTTCGGCCAGTCGATTGCTTCGCGCACCATGCCTGACCGTGAGGTCTTCAACATGATTGCCCGAGAGTTTGGTATTGAACTCGGAATCGACGACCTGAACAGCCTCTACGAAGAGGTCAACCCGCTCATGATCTGGCGTGGTGCCAGAACCAAGAGTCCGGTTGAGGCCCAGGCCGTTGCAACTCAGGTTGCTCTCGGTTCCCTGGTTCTTGCGTCCCACAAGGTCATGGTCGACCTCGGTCGCATGCTCGACGGGGCGGTTGATCTGCGTCTGTCGGCTCGCAGTGCTGTCGCCCTGCTATCTCGCGCTTCGTTCGATGCAATGGGTCTGAACGAGGACGATAACGTACGGGTCACCGGTCCTCGCGGCTCAGTGACCCTACCCGTTGAGGTTGCGGATGTTGTCGACGGTGTGGTGTGGATTCCGGAATGCTCCGTTGGTAACGGTGTCAACCAGGACCTCGCCCCCGCCGGTTCCTCTGTGACCGTCACTCCTGCAAGAGAGGTGGCCCAGTAATGAGCGGGCTGACTATTTCAGCGCTACCGGCCCTCGGTGGGGGACTGCTTCCCGCCTGGGGCGCCCCCGAGTACACGGTGGCTGACTTCTCCGATACAACCTGGTGGCTGGTCCTGATCAAGGCGGTCTTCATCGTTGTCTTCCTGATCCTCTCGGTCATCATGGCCCTGTGGGTTGAGCGTCGTGCGCTGGGCCGCATGCAGACTCGTCTGGGTCCGAATGTTGCGGGTCCCCTCGGTCTGTTCCAGGCCCTCGCAGACGCGGGAAAGATGCTCTTCAAGGAAGACATCTGGACAAAGCGAAGCGATAAGTTCCTCTACTTCCTGGCTCCTGCGATCATGGCGTTCTCCGCCTTCTCGGTCCTCGCGGTCATTCCTTTCGGCCCGAACGTTCACATGTTCGGCCACTCGACCCCACTGCAGGTCACCGATATGCCGGTGGCGACCCTGTACATCCTTGCGATTACCTCGCTTGGTCTGTACGGCGTTGTTCTCGGCGGCTGGTCAGCTCGTTCGACCCTGCCCCTCTACGGTGCGGTTCGTTCCTCGGCACAGATCATCTCCTACGAACTCTCCATGGGAATGGCGCTGGTCTCGGTCTTCCTCATGGCAGGCTCGATGTCGACCTCGGAGATCGTTGCTTCTCAGGGAACCATCTGGTGGGCATTCGCCCTCGCACCCGCGTTCGTCGTCTACCTGATCTCGATGGTCGGTGAGGTCAACCGACTTCCCTTCGACCTTCCCGAAGCTGAAGGCGAGCTGGTTGCCGGTCACATGACCGAGTACTCCTCGATGAAGTTCGGCTGGTACTACCTGGCTGAGTACATCAACATGCTCAACGTGTCCGCGGTTGCCACCACGATGTTCCTCGGTGGGTGGCACGCACCGTGGCCCTTCAGCCACATCGCACCGCTCAACGATGGTTGGTGGGGCATGTTCTGGTTCATCTTCAAGATCTGGGTCCTCATGTTCGCCATGATCTGGACCCGAGGTACCCTGCTCCGCTTCCGTTACGACCAGTTCATGAACCTTGGATGGAAGGGCCTCATTCCGATCGCCCTCGTCTGGATCGTTCTGGTTGCCGTGATGCGCGGCGTGCAGACCTGGGTCTCCGGTTCCTGGCTGGTCCTCTTTGCGGTCATGCTCGCAGTGGTCATATTGGTTGCAGTCATTGTCTACCTGGTTGCAACCCCATCCGATGAAGCAGCTGACGAGGACGAGATCGATCCGGATGCTCCGTTCGATGCCTTCCTCGGTGGATACCCGACACCGCCGATTCTTGGACAGACTCTGCCGCCATCGCCGCGTGCCGGACGGGCCAAGGTTGCCGTCACGGCAGCCGGTGATAGTGCAGATGAATCAGCTCCCCTGATTGAGGAGAACAGCAATGACTGATGATCACAAGCAGATGCGCTACGAGAAGGATCCAAAGGGTCCCATCGGTGAGTTCTTCGCACCGGTAGCTGGCTACGGCGTTACCTTCTCGTCGATGTTCCGCCCCGTTGTCACGGAGCAGTACCCATTTGAGCCAGCGCGTGTTCAGCCTCGTTTCCATGGTCGTCACCAGTTGAACATCTACCCCGATGGTCTGGAAAAGTGCATCGGATGCGAGCTCTGCGCCTGGGCCTGCCCCGCGGATGCCATCCTGGTTGAAGCTGCCTCCAACACCCCCGACGCGCAGTTCTCGCCGGGTGAGCGGTTCGGTGCGGTTTACCAGATCAACTACCTGCGCTGCATTTTCTGTGGTTTCTGCATTGAAGCCTGCCCGACGCGCGCGTTGACGATGGGAAATGACTTCGAGCTGGCTGAGTACGAACGTCTCTCTGACATCTACGACAAGGACATGCTGCTGGCGAAGCTTCCGAACGGAGCCGTTGCCGCACCGCATCCCATGGTTGAAGGTTTTAGCGACACCGACTACTACCGCGGTGAAGTAACCGGACCGACACAGGAACAGATCGACTGGGTTAAAGAAAATCGACCCGATGATCCCTCTCTCGCGACAGCCAAGGCAGTTGCGGTTGAGACCAAGGCAAAGAAGGAGGCCCACTGATGGCTCTCTTGCCCATGGGGGAATGGCCCCTTATGAGCGGCGCGGGTGAGGCGGTCCTCTTCTGGATCGTTGCAGCCCTGATGGTAGCCGGGGCACTGGGTGTTCTCTTCTTCCGCAAGGCCGCCTACGCGGTTCTCTCGATGGTTGTTGTTATGGTCGGCCTCGCCGTCCTCTACTTCGCTCTTGAGGCACCCTTCAACGGTTCGGTTCAGATCATCGTCTACACGGGCGCCATCCTGATGCTCTTCCTCTTCGTCATCATGATGATCGGTCTGGGAGCAACCGATGGTTACCAGGAGCAGCGTGGAGGCTATATCACTGCCGGCGCACTGTTCGGCGGAGCCCTGGCGATCCTGCTGGTTGCGGCGATCATGGTTTCGACCGTTCCGGGACCGGGACACATCGCCAATGATCCGTACTCGAATGTTCCGATCACGGCCCTGGCCGTGAACCTGTTCCAGGAGCACTGGCTGACTGTTCAGGTCACCGCCGCTCTTCTGATCACCGCTGCTGTTGGTGCGGTGCTGCTGACCCACAGTGACAACCTGGGTCCGAAGCTGAGCCAGAAGGCAGTGGCCAAGGCACGCATGATGCTCTACAAGAACAAGGGGCGCCATATTGGCCAGCTGCCCCCTCCCGGTGTTTGGGCTAGCGGCAACGCAGTCGATAACCCAGCCATCGCAGGTGACACCCTTGAGATTGCTGAAGAGTCTGTCCCCCGCGTACTTCGCATCAAGGGTCTTGAGAAGCCGATGGGTGAGGTTAGCCCCGAGGTTGCCTCAGCCATGCGACTTGCTCGCAGCGGCGATCACAGCGTGGCGCCCTGGGGCTCAAACAAGGGTGTCAAGCAGTCCAAGGCCTGGGGCATGGCCGGCGAGAAGGCCCCGCGTGGTCTTCAGCAGGTCCGCCAGGAAGATACCCAAACGCCAGACGTGGAGGAAACGAAGTGAGTCTCGCTTACTACATCGCCCTCGCAGCGATTCTCTTTTCGATTGGAGCAGTGACGGTCGTCGTTCGTAAGTCGGCAATCATCTCGCTTCTCGGAGTGGAGCTCATGCTCAACTCAGCAAGCCTCGTCTTCATTACGTTCGCACGTCTCCTCGGCGACTACTCCGGCCAGGTCATGGCGTTCTTCGTCATGATCGTTGCGGCTGCTGAAGTTGTTGTTGGACTGTCGATCGTCGTGGCGATCTTCAAGAACCGGGCAACCACGGACCTCGACCAGTCCGTCGCGCTCAGGAAGTAGAGGAGAGATGACTTCCATGTTCGCGGCCACTGCCGCAGTTCTGCCCGCCGCTGAGGCCTGGACCGGCCCGGTTGCCACCCAGGCAGCCACCGGGGCAGCCTCACTGGCCTACCTTCTATTCCTGGTCCCGCTGGTTGTTGCAGGTCTGCTCCTCATCGGGGGCAACCGCACCAATAAGTGGGGTCACTGGCTTGCCGTCGGAGCCTCCTGGTTCTCGTTCGTCCTCGGCCTGATCATCCTGATCCAGCTGCTCGGTATGCCAGCTGACCAGCGTCGCCTCAACCAGGAGCTCTTCTCCTGGATCCCTGCGGGTGACTTCCAGGTCAACTTTGGCATTCTGATCGACCCCCTTTCCGTCACCTTCGTGATGCTGGTGACCCTGGTGGGTTCGCTCATCCTGGTCTACTCGGTGGGCTACATGGCAGAGGATCCGGATCGCAGGCGCTTCTTCGCCTACCTGGCCCTGTTCATCGCCTCGATGCTGGTCCTGGTACTTGGCAACAACTACACGGCCATGTTCCTCGGTTGGGAAGGCGTCGGCCTTTCCTCCTACCTGCTGATTGGCTTCTGGAACCAGATTCCTTCGAATGCCTCGGCAGCCAACAAGGCCTTCATCATGAACCGCATCGGTGACATGGGCTTCCTGATCGCCATGATGGCGATGGTTGCGGCATTCAACTCGACCAGCTTCGCTGACGTCAACGCCGGTATCTCCAGCGTCGACCAGGGAACCGCCACCGTGATCGCACTGTTCCTGCTTCTGGCGGCCTGTGCCAAGTCGGCTCAGTTCCCACTGCAGGCATGGCTCGGCGACGCAATGGCCGGCCCGACTCCGGTGTCGGCGCTGATCCACGCGGCAACAATGGTTACCGCGGGTGTCTACCTGATCGTGCGTTCCGGTGCCGTGTTCATTCACGCTCCAGTAGCGATGGCGGTTGTGGTTGTCGTCGGTGTCATCACCCTGATCATGGGTGCCCTGATTGGTTCGTTCAAGGACGACATCAAGAAGGCACTGGCTGCTTCGACCATGTCGCAGCTCGGCTACATGATGCTCGGCGCTGGCCTCGGTCCTATCGGCTGGGCATTCGCGATCTTCCACCTGCTGACCCACGGCTTCTTCAAGGCACTGCTGTTCCTTGGAGCGGGCTCGGTTATGCACGGCATGAATGATCAGGTCAACATGAGGCGCTTCGGTAACCTGCGCAAGTACATGGTTGTGACCTGGCTGGTCTTCATGGCCGGTTGGTTGGCAATCCTCGGTATCCCGCCGTTCTCGGGCTACTGGTCGAAGGACCACATTATTGAGGCCGCTTTCTCGGCGACCACCTTCGGCGGGGCTGACGCACCGTGGGCCCCCTGGGTCTTCGGATTCGTCGCGGTTCTTGGCGCAGGTCTAACAGCCTTCTACATGTCGCGCATGTTCTTCATGACCTTCTCGGGTAAGGCACGCTGGACCGAGAATGAGGGAGCACCTGTTCACCCCCACGAGTCGAAGCCGATCATGACCATTCCGATGATCATCCTGGCCGTCTTCGCCGTTGGACTCGGTGGCATCCTCTCGATCAACGACATGTTCACCACCTGGCTGGATCCGGCTCTCGGACCGGTACAGCACGTCGAACCGGTCATGCCGGTAATAGTCATTCAGATCATTACGCTTACGCTTGTCGTCATCGCAGCAGTTGCCGCCTACATCAAGTTCGCGGTCAAGCCTGTGCCAGAGACTGTTCCTTACGGCACCGCATTTGCACGCGCCGCACGGAACGACTTCTACCAGGATGAGGTCAACGAGGTCGTGGCAGTGGCTCCGGTCAGTGCCATTGTCGAGGGCGTCACCGTGGTTGATGAACGAGGCATTGACGGCGCAGTCAACGGCCTGGGACGCCTGAGCGTCTTCGGCGGCAAGGTCCTCTCGTGGACAGAGACCGGTTACCTACGTTCGTACGCGGGCTACATGCTCGGCGGCATCGTGGTTATTTTGGCGATCGTCCTAGGATTCAGGCTCTAGGGCCGGAGGAGAATCGTGGAAAGTTTGAATCTCATTCCAACGGCAACGGGCTTCGCGCCTTCAATTGCCATCCCTGGAACCGGACCCGCGCTTTCGCTGCTGGTGCTGTTCCCCGCGGTTATCGCGCTGGTCATCTGGCTTGTGCCGCAGGCAAGGGCCAGGGGACGCGAAATTGCGTTCCTGGCTTCAATCGTTGAGCTCGCGGGTTTCATCGGGGTAGCCATTGCGTTTGACTGGACCAACGCCGCGGCAACGCAGCTGGTTGAGTCCTACGCCTGGATCCCCCCGCTCGGTATCACCTGGTCGCTGGGCGTCAACGTCCTCGGTCTGGTCATGCTGCTGCTCACGGGTCTGCTGGTGCCGCTGGTCCTGATCGCGGCGAAGAACGAAGATACGGATAGCTCGAAGGCAGGTGGCTACGCCGCCTGGATCATGCTGCTGTTCTCGTTCATCGTCATGATCTTTGCGGCTTACGACCTCGTCCTCTTCTACATCGCGTTTGAAGCAATGCTGATTCCGGTGTTCTTTATGATTTCCCGCTACGGCAGGGGAGAGAACCGTGGCCGTGCGGCCATGAAGTTCCTGCTCTACTCGCTGGGTGGCGGTCTGATCATGCTGGGCGGCATCGTTGTCATCGCGGCCCTCGGGCTTGGAACCAGCGATGCGCTGTTCCGCTACGACACATTGCAGGCCACCCTGCCGATGCTGACGATCGGTTGGCAGCTGGCGATCTTCATCCCGCTGTTCATCGCATTCGCCATCAAGGCACCGATGGTCCCCGTCCACACCTGGCTGCCTGACGCAGCTGAGTCGGCACGGCCTGGCACATCCACCATTCTGGTTGGTGTCCTGGACAAGATCGGTACCTACGGCATGATCATCATGGCCGTCGCGTTCCTGCCTGCCGCAACGGAAGCGGCTCGCATGACGATCCTGATCCTGGCTGTCGTCTCGATCCTCTGGGGTGGTTTCGCGGCCAACGGACAGAAGAACCTGCTGCGTTTGGTTTCCTTCACATCGGTGTCTCACTTTGGTTTCATCGTCCTCGGTATCTTCATCGGTTCCGAACTGGCGCTGACCGGCGCGATGGTCTACATGGTTGCTCACGGTTTCTCAATCGCAGCCCTGTTCCTCATCTCCGGCTTCCTGATCGAGCGTGGCGGTACCGACAAGATCTCCGGCTACTCGGGCCTCCAGCGGGTCACACCGCTTATCGCTGGAACCTGGCTGTTCGCGGGCTTGGCTTCGATTGCACTTCCGGGTCTGTCAGGATTCGTTCCCGAGTTCATGGTCCTCATGGGGACCTACCGGGTCTCGATTCCACTGGCCCTGTTTGCTGTCTTCGGCGTCATCCTTGCCGCCATGTACATCCTGCTTCCGTACCAGAAGATGTTCACCGGTCGTGTCAACCCAGAGCAGGCCGACCTGCCTGATCTTGATGGACGCGAAAAGACCGTTGTGACCCCGCTGGTTATCGGCATGGTTCTGCTCGGTATATGGTCTGCTCCGCTGGTTGGTTCACTGGCCCAGGTTTCGGAGCACCTGGCACCGAACATTGACTTCCAGGGCGAAACGGTCGGTGAGGTAACTGGTGCTCCAGCTGACTTCATTGCCGACTTCTCCAACACCGTCGACCTAACTGAAGGGAATGCACAGTGATTTCGCTGATTCCTCTGGCGCCCACATTCACTGCGCCCCAGATTGACTGGGTTCCGCTCCTTCCCGTCATCATCGTCCTCGGCGGTGCCGTGGTGGGTGTTCTAATCGAGGCCTTTGCCCCGGTTCGAACCAGGCGCACCATCAACATCGTCTGGTCACTGCTGGTGGTCGCCACCGCCCTTGTCTTCGCAAGCGGTCAGTGGATCCGCACCTTTGCGGAAGCCACGGTGATCGGGGAGTACGTCAATGACACCTGGACCGTTGCGCTCCAGATCATCACGGCCCTCCTCGGACTGTTGGCACTGCTCGTCATTGCCGACCGCACGGAGCTGAAGGACGGTGCGTTCGCCGCACAGCCTTCAGACCGACCCGGTTCGGGCGAAGAGTCTCTGAGCCTGGCAAAGGGATACCAGCGTAGCGAGTACTTCCCGCTGGTTCTCTTCAGCATCGGCGGCATGATGCTCTTCCCGGCTACCGACTCTCTCCTGACCATGTTCGTGGCTCTTGAGGTCATGTCGCTGCCGCTGTACATCCTGGTGGCCTCGGCGCGTAGGCATCGCAACATCTCCCAGGAAGCCGCGATCAAGTACTTCATCCTGGGGTCATTCTCCTCGGCGTTCTTCCTCATGGGTGCCGCGCTGCTCTACGGCTTCTCGGGTGGGTCACTGCGCCTCGGTGCTATCGCAGCTGCAGTGCCCGTGGTTACCGGCATGGACTGGATCCTGCTTGCGGGTGTCTTCATGGTCATGGCGGGTCTGCTGTTCAAGGTGGCTGCCTTCCCGTTCCACGAGTGGACACCGGACGTCTACACCGGCGCCCCGACACCTGTAACCGGCTTTATGGCCGCTGGTGTCAAGGTCGCGGCATTCGGTGCACTGCTCCGCTTCTACATTTCGGTTGCCGGACACCTGAAGTGGGACTTTGCTCTGATCTTCGCTCTGTTGGCCGCAGCCACGGTTATCTTCGGTACCCTCGGTGGCCTGGTCCAGGGCAATATCAAGCGTCTGCTGGCATACTCTTCGGTTGCTCACGCGGGCTTCCTCCTCATCGGGATTCTCGCGCTGGTTCCCACCTCTGCTGGATCGACGGCCTTCTACCTGCTCACCTACGGCATCGCCACAATCGGCGCCTTCGCCGTGGTCGGCCTGGTTCGCGTGCAGTCACCGGAAGGTGCGATTGGCGGAGAGGCCAACGAGGTCTCACAGTGGGCTGGCCTTGGGCGTCGCTCGCCGGCACTTGCCTTCGCGATGCTGATCTTCCTGCTCTCATTTGCGGGTATCCCGCTCACCGCAGGATTCGTCGGTAAGTTCGTCGTCTTCGCAGCTGGTATCCAGGGCGGACTGGGATGGCTTGTCGGCATCAGCCTCGCTGCGTCCGTGATTACGGCGGCAGTCTACTTCCGCGTGGTTCAGGTGATGTTCTTCCGTGAACCTGCCGAAGGTGTGACAGTTGTGCGCTCCGAGGGCACCGCAGGGGTGGCCATTGCCATTACCACGGCACTGACGATCCTGCTGGGTATCTTCCCCGCACCGGTGATCGACTTCCTCAACCAGATCACGGTACTGATCCCGTGATCACGGCAAACGAGTCAGCAGCTGAGCGTGAACTAGAGCTGCAGGTTCAGCAGGGTCTCCAGGATGTGGAGGCCCTGCTGGCCGACTCCGTG
>CAMFDH010000036.1 GCA_945949035.1 uncultured Actinomyces sp. | reverse complement strand
CAGATCACAACGACGCTGATTCGTGCCATTGCCGCGGACGGCCTGCGGTTGAGCGATGTCGGAGCCGTCCTCTGGAAAGAGTTCCGCACCGGCCTCCTGGTCGCTTTGACCATGGCGATCGCAGGTCTGGTTCGAGCCTGGACACTGGGGGTTGGTTGGCCCATAACGATTACCGTCATCATTTCCCTGGCGGCAATCGTGATGTGGTCGTCGTTGGTGGCGTCAATCCTGCCCCTGATTTTGAAGCGTATGAAGCTGGATCCGGCCGTGGTTTCGGCCCCCATGATCTCGACGATTGTCGATGGTACGGGTCTGCTGATCTACTTCATGGTGGCGAGGGCAATCATTCCGGGCCTCTAGGCAGAAGCGAAAAGCCACCGTTCCCATCGTGGGGCGGTGGCTTTTCGTTATCGTGGTGAGTTACTTGGACTCGAAGTCCTGCTCCTCGTTCTCTTCCGTGAACTCCGGAAGGTTGATGTGGGTGGTTGCCAGGTGGCTCTTCAGCTTCCGCAGCCCGACCAGTGCCGCCACAACCATCAACCAGGCGAAGACGACAGTGAAGGCGAAGCCGCCTCGGTGACCAACCTGGTCGATAGCGGGACCCGCGATTGCTGAACCAAGTGAGACACCCAGTGTCATGCCGGTCGACATCCAGGTGAGACCCTCGGTGAGGCGATCGGGTGGGCTGATGCGCTGCACGATGGTGTTGACGTTGGTCATCGTCGGGGCGATTGCGGCACCCGCGATGAACATCAGGACCGCGAGGATGGCGATGTTTCCTGCGAAGAGGAACGTGCTCACCCCGATAGCGATGGCGAGGACGCCGAAGAAGAACATCTTCCACAGGGGGGCGTTCCAGACGCGCCCGCCATAGATCACCGCAGAAATCAGGGACCCCAGGGACATCGAAGCCAGGATGATGCCCGCCATAAAGGACATGTTGACTTCATCCGAGAAGGCCACGACCGAAAGGTCGATCGAGCCGAAGACCGCGCCGTTGAAGATGTAGGTGGCGAACAGGGTCAGCATGGCCCCGTTGCGCATTACCGAGCTGCGTTTGACACCGGGTTCGGGAATCATCACAGGGGGCTGGGTCGAACGCTGCAGCAGGAAGAGGAACGCTCCAACAACCATGAAGACCACGGAGACCCACAGGCCAGCCAACGGGTGAACCGAGGCGGCCAGAAGGGTGGCAATGACGGGGCCGAGGACGAAGACTAGCTCGTCAAATGCGGCTTCCATCGCGTAGGCCACCTGCAGTTGGGCTGGCGACTCACAGACCATGGCCCAGCGGGCACGAACCAGGGCGCCCAGGGAACCGCCGGTGGCCCCCATAACCGCGGCCAAAATAACCAAGACGGTTGGGGAAGCCAGGTTGATGATGGCGAAGATCAGTGCGATCAGTGACACGGCAGAGATCATGATGGAAGGCAACATGATCTGCATCTGGCCGTGACGGTCCACCAGTCGCGCCAGAACCGGGGCGCAAATGGCGTAGGCAATGACCTGCACGGCGCTGATCAGTCCGGCCAGGGTGTAGCTGTCATAAAGGGCCCGCACACCCAGGATGATGGAGATACCCACCATCGACATCGGTGCTCTCGCGATCACGCCAGCGACGGCAAATCTCATTGCTCCGGGCAGGGAGAGGACTTCTTTATAACGATTGAGCATTAGAGAAGTCTAGGGACCAAAATAGACCCCCTCCAGCGGCTGTCTGTGAAGTCACAGGGAAGCCGCCAATTCGGTGTGAAGTGTGGTCAATAAACAGTGAAAACCCCTCGGACTAGGCACTTAGTCCGAGGGGTTCCCTACCGTGTCTGTTCGAAGAGCCCTACTCTGCGAGTGCAGAAGCCACGACCACCTTGGCTGCTTCCTGAACCTCGACGAGGTGCTCCGCGCTGATGAAGGACTCGGCGTAGATCTTGTAGACGTCCTCTGTTCCGGAAGGACGTGCTGCGAACCAGCTGTTCTCAGTAGTCACCTTCAGACCACCGATGGGCTGGTTGTCTCCCGGGGCTCGCACCAGCTTGGCGGTGATGGGTTCACCGGCCAGCGTGTCGGCGGTGACGTCCTCGGGGGAGAGCTTGGCCAGCTTGGCCTTTTCAGCCTTGGTTGCCACCTGGTCGATTCGCGCGTACCAGGACTGACCGAACTCTGCGACCTGCTCCTGGTGAATCTGGGAGGGAGACTTCCCAGTGACAGCCATGATCTCTGCGGCGAGAAGACCCATGACCAGGCCGTCCTTATCCGTCGTCCACACCGTGCCGTCCTTGCGGAGGAAGGATGCTCCCGCGGACTCTTCCCCACCGAAGCCGAGGGAGGCATCCAGTAGACCGGAGACGAAGTACTTGAACCCGACCGGAACCTCCATCACCTCGCGGCCAATCGATGCGGCGACACGGTCGATCAGAGAGGAAGATACGAGTGTTTTGCCGATACGCGCCTCCGCAGGCCAGTTCTCACGGTGTGTGTAGAGGTACTGGATAGCGACAGCGAGGAAGTGGTTGGGGTTCATGAGGCCGTCGGAGGTGACGATGCCGTGGCGGTCAGAGTCGGCGTCATTACCGGTGGCAATGTCGTACGGGTAGATCCCGTCCTCGTCTGGAACCATCTTGACCAAAAGGGAAGCCATGGCGTGGGGTGACGAACAGTCCATGCGGATCTTGCCGTCCCAGTCGAGCGTCATGAATGGCCAGCGGGGATCAACCGTTTCGTTGACGACGGTGAGGTCGAGTCCGTAGCGCTCACCGATAGCGCCCCAGTAGTCAACGGCGGCACCGCCAAGTGGGTCGGAACCGATGCGGATCCCGGCCTCGCGGATGGCATCGAAGTCGATGATGGTGTCGAGGGCGTCGACGTACCGACCGAGGTAGTCGTAGAACTCGATGTTCGGCATCGAGGATGGCTCCTGCGAGAAGACCCGGGGGACGTCCCGCCAACCGCCCTCAAGAAGCTCGTTGGCACGGTTGGCAATCCACCCCGTGGCATCGGAGTCGGCTGGTCCGCCGGTCGGGGGGTTGTACTTGAATCCACCGTCAGCCGGGGGGTTGTGTGAAGGCGTGATGACAATGCCGTCAGCCAGACCCGGACCATCTTGGCGCAGGTTGTGAGGGGCCCCGTTGGCCTCGAGGATCGCCAGCGAAACGGCGGGGGTGGGGGTCCACGAGCGCCGGGCGTCGATGTAGGTGGTCACACCCGCCGCAGAGAGGACTTCGAGGGCGCTGCGCCACGCGGGTTCGGAGAGGGCGTGCGGGTCAGCCCCGACAAAGAGGGGGCCGTCGGTTCCCTGCTGCGCGCGGTATTCAACAATCGCCGCGGTGATAGAGACAATATGCGCCTCGTTAAAGGTGCCGTTGGTTGAGGTGCCCCGGTGGCCGGAGGTTCCGAAAGAAACCCGCTGCAATGGATCTGCGTGGTCGGGAACCACGTCGTAGAAGGCGCCTAGTAGGGCGTCAACGTCAATGAGGTCTTCGGGCAGGGCAACTGCGCCAGCGCGCTCATGCATGGGTAACACTTCCTTATGTTATTGAGCATGGCTCCGGACAGAGCCCGGAAAGTTCGTCAGCTCTAATATTAGGCATCTCCCAGGTAGTTGCCGCTACTCTGTCTGCCATGGGTAAAGCAAGCAGACGCAAAAAGATTGATCCGTCCAAGAAGGGCACCTACCGTGCCCCCATCCCCTTTGTGGACCGTCCGTTTGAAGGACTGACCATTGAACGGGACCTAGTTGCCATGCGCGAGTTGATTCCGTGTGCAACGCTGACCGCCAAGTCCAGCAAGGAGACCGGCGGGGTTGAGTTCGACTTCGTCACACTGGTTCCGGATGGCGCACCCGCGATGATTCGTGAGGACGGACGCATCCTTGTGGGGCTGCAGACCCGTTTCAACTCCTCAGATCTCTCCCATGACCTAGGCGGCGCGCTCGGTTCCGCCATCGTCATGAAGGCCTCGGGTGAAACCGGTGTGGTTCGTTTCGACGTCAGGGACGAGGCCCCGAGGCTCCAGGAGATTCTTGACTCCAGCTTCCTCGCAGAGGGGGCACAGCAGGCTGATGCGGCTGCAAAGATGGAGATCACCGAGGACTTTGGCTTCTGGTTTGGAGTCGATGAGGAACTCTCTGAAGACACCCTTGATGCCCTGCAGCAGAACCGCGAGGACATGGTTCCAACCGAGGCCGTTCCAGGTACCGAGGGCATGTACTGGTGTGCGATGAACAACAACTTCGTCCGCTACGTCACGGAAATCGATGAGGCGCCGCTGTTTACCGCGCTGGCCCGCCTCCAGGCATCAGGAACCGCCAAGCTTGGCGAAGGCTCCAAGTTTGTCGGAGCGTTCCGTGCCTGCGGCATTGCCATCCCGGTGTTCCAGGTCGACAGTGAACTGACAGCCGCCGACCTCGAAGAGCCGGCCCACGAGCTGCGTAAGTCCCTTGATGCAGCCCTGGCTCTGGACACCCCGCTGAATGATGATGAGCGCCGTGCCCGGGCCGGCCTCGTCTCCCGCCAGGTGACAATCCGCTAGTTTCCTCTATCCCACAAGACCCCGGTACCGCATCTGGTGCCGGGGTCTTTGATCGTCTGCGGAAACAACTCGAAAAGCGGTCTAGAATGGGACGCGTGAGCGATTCCACAGGTCCGGCAAGCCCCCAGAGGGTGGCAGTAGTTATTGCTGCTCACGACGACCGGAACACAATTGCCTCCACAGTGCGGGCCTGTTACGCGATTCCAGATGTCGACCTCATCGTTGTGGTTGATGACGGATCCGAGGACGACACGGCAAACGCTGCGCGTGGTGCCGGTGCTGTTGTCGTGCGGCATTCTGTTCCTCGGGGAAGGGCATCTGCCCTTGAGACCGGGGTGAAGGTTGTCGCGATGCGGGATCGGGTCGACTGGCCTCCCCGTCACCTTCTCTTCTTGGAACCCACGCTGGGCGACAGTGCCCTCGAAGCCAGCGCGCTCGTTGATGCCGTCCAAGCGGGCCTGGCTGACTGTGCCATCGGTGTTGTTCCCTATGCCAGGCGAAACGGCAAGCACCGGGCCTCGGGTAAATCGGCCTACAAAGCCATTCGCGCCGCTACCGGGTGGAGCCCCTCCGATCCTCTGTCATCTGACAGGTGCATGACCCGTGAGGCCGTGAACGCGATCATGCCGTTCTCGAATGGGCTCGGGGTTGATGTTGCTATGACCGTCGACCTGATTTCGCTGGGTTTCTCGGTGGTAGAGATTCCCTGCGCCTTTGATCTTCCGGCCCGCAGTGTGGGGCGACGCGACAAGCACTCCGTTCCCGGTCCGCGAGATATCTTCTGGACGGTGCGCACCAAGCGCATCATTTCCCGCAGGGTTCCGCGCCTCTACCGCACGGAGAAGACCAGCCAGGAGGTGGGTGTTCCCTACCAGGCTGGTCCCCGCGGAAGTGCCGCGCGAAAAGTGACCGTCAGCGGCACAACCGATGAGGTCGAGGTCGACTAGCCAGCGCTTCGAAGCCGCAGTGAGTTGACGACCACGAAGACCGATGAGAACGCCATGGCTGCTGCCGCAATCATGGGGTTCAGCAGGCCGAGGACGGCAAGCGGGACCGCAAGCACGTTGTAGAAGAAAGCCCAGAACAGGTTGCCCTTGATGATGCGCAGCGTGCGTCGGGAAATACGGATGGCCCGGGGCGCAGAACGCAGGTCCGAGTTGACCAGGGTGATGTCAGCGACTGCCATCGCCACATCCGTCCCGGAACCCATCGCCATTCCCAGGCCCTGCTTGGAGGCCTGAGCCATTGCTGCCGCATCGTTGACACCGTCCCCGATCATGACGACGGTCTGTCCGCTGGCCTGCAGCTTTTCGACCTCATCACGCTTCTGAGAGGGCAGCACCTCGGCACGAACCTCGGTGATTCCAACCTGCCTGGCAACGAACTGTGCCGCCGCCGTGTTGTCGCCGGAAAGGAGGAGGGAGGAGATCCCCAACTTCTTCAACTCTGCAATGGCCTGGGCGGAATCCGGCTTGATGGTGTCCCGCAGGACAATCAAACCCAGTACTGCCGCCCCTTCGATCTGTTCGGGAAGGATGCGCTCACCGATCTGTTGCTCCGCGGCGGGGGCCGGCGGATGATCGAGGGCATCACGGCGACGAACGGATCCGCCGTATCCCGCGCCGACAACGACGTCCTCGAGCTGCTTATCCGTGTACTCCTGATCGAGCGTAATCGTGGCGGTTTCGGTGGCCAGGTTGACCTCGGCTGACACGCCAGGCAGTTTCTTCAGCTTCCGCTCTACCCGCCCCACGCAGGAGGCGCAGGTCATGCCGGTAACGTCCATGGTGATGCGAGCCAGGTGCGTGATCTCTTCGGCCTCGGTCAGAAGGTCTGCAATTGCCTTCCGGTCGACCGGATCCCCCTCACCAAAGTTACTTGCGGGAGCTGTGACCACAGCAACCACGGTCGCACCGGAGGCCTCATACTCCGTTTGAGAGGCAGCCAGGGTGGGCGGCAGCGTCACTCCGTGCAGGCTGAGCCAGCGGGAACCACCTACAAGGACCACAGGGGAGTCCTCAGAGTTGAGAACGGCTGAAACGCCCTTGCCAGCGTGATTCACGAAACCGCTAATCCCCGGAAGGGGGAGGTCATGCTCTTTGGCAGTGCGGTGAATAGCCTTGGCCAGCGGGTGTTCAGAACCCGATTCGACCGCCCCGGCCAGGGCCAGAAGGTCGGCTTCGGGGCTGGCGGGAATGAGCTCACCGGCGTCAACGTCCTGTGCCGCATCATCAGAGGCCAGCAGAATGTGGTCGACGCTGAGGACTCCGGAGGTAACGGTTCCCGTCTTGTCGAGGACCGCGGTGGTGATGGTTCTGGTCTGCTCTAGAACCTCGGCGTTGCGAATCAGAATGCCCAGCTGTGATGCTCGACCGGACCCCACCAGAAGTGCGGTGGGCGTGGCCAGTCCAAGTGCGCAGGGGCAGGCCACAACCAGAACCGCGACGGCTGCGGTGAAGGCGGCCTGGAGGGGATTTCCCAGCAGCAGCCACACGACCAGGGTGATGAGCGCTATGCCGATGATGATGGGAACGAAGACCGCGGAGACCCGGTCGGCAAGACGCTGAACCGGCGCCTTGGTGGCCTGCGCGTCCGCAACCATGCGTCCGATCTGGGCCAGCGTGGTCTCTTCACCAACCCGGGTGGCACGAACCACCAGGGAACCCCAGGTGTTGATTGTTCCGCCGGTCAGGTCGTCGCCGGTAACGACGTCCTGGGGCAGGGATTCGCCCGTCAGCAAGGAGGTGTCGATTGCAGAGGCGCCCTCGGTGATCACGCCGTCGGTTGCGACTTTCTCACCCGGACGCACCAGGAAGTGATCGCCGACCTTCAGGGAGCGGGCCGGAATGACCTTCTCTACCGCGGCCCCGTCCTCGTCCCAGGTCACCAGGGTGGCTTCCTTGGCGCCGAGGTCGAGGAGCTTTCGCAGGGCGTCACCCGCGCGATAGCGGGTACGGGCCTCAGCCCAGCGGCCCACAAGCAGGAAGGTGACGATCATGGCGGCGGCTTCAAAGTAGAGCTCTGCCACGCCGCCGTGCCCGTGATCCATGCGGGGTAGCAGGGTCATGTTCATCTTCATGCCGATTTCCCCGGCACCCCCGAAGAACAGAGCCCAGTAGCTCCACCCGGCCGAGGCGATGATTCCAAGACTGACCAGGGTGTCCATGGTGGTCGAACCGTGGCGAATCGCCGCGAAGGCCGCCTTGTGGAAGGGCCAGGCACACCAGGTCACCACCGGCAGGGTCAGGACCGCAACCAGCCACTGCCAACCCGGAAACTGCAGTGCTGGCACCATTGACAGCACCATGATGATGACGCCGAGTGGGAGGGACACCAGAAAACGGAGACGCAGGACTCTGGCGCGGTCTAGCGTGTCCTCACCGACCCGGGGGGTTGAGTCGTAAGAGAAGTCGAGATCCGCGGGGTTTGCTACCTCACGCGCTGTGGTGGACACCGGATGTCCCTTTCAATAGTTTGGTGCGGTGATAGGGGAGGGCGGTTAGAAGTCCCGCTTGATCTCCTTCAGTTCGAAACCGGCCTCGGCAATGGCGTCACGGAGGGCTTCGTCGTCGAGGACGACATCGGACACGGTGGTGACGCGGGAGGTGGCGCCGGAGTTGAGGATAACTTCAACGTTCTTCACTCCGGGGATATCTGAGAGCTCCTCGGTGACGCTTGCGACGCAGTGTCCGCAGGTCAGACCATCTACGTACAGCTCAGTGGTGCGATCGATTGACGCCATGGGAATACCTTTCGATGAGGTGGGCGAGTTAGTGCCAATTGCAACGATAGCGGGGCCCACGGAAGTCCTCTAGAGGTGCAAGCCCAAGGCGAACGAGACGGGAAACGTCGGGGGTACTGGATACTATGAATCAGGTACAGGGAGGTGAAGGTGGAGCACTACTATCCGCTGCGGCGCGTACCCCAGACTGCAACCGGTCGGGAACTGTGGGTTCACCTGCGCGAACTGGCAGGGCCACTCTCTCGAAGCATCGCCGCGCACGCACGGGCATCGCTGATTCCCACCAGGGATGAGAGGGTGAGGGCCTCGCGGGCTGAGCAGGCGCGCCGGGCCGGTGAAGAGACCCTGATGAAGATGCAGCACATCTACTTCGCGAACCCCGGCCTCGACACCCTGACTGTCAGAATGATGAGCAAGATGGGAAGAGAGGTTGCCTACGGTGCGGCCCGAATCCTGCGCACTCAACTGAAGCTGGGCCTGGACAAATCCGGCAGGGCGACTCGCAATCTGAAGGTCCTTCCCCAGACTGGCTATGACGCCCTGATGGTGACCGGGCTGTCGGCAGGGAAGGCGCTTGGCTACTTCCACGGTGGTCGGGTCGTTAGCCGGCTGTGGTGGGATAGCGCTGATCCTGAGAGGGACCCGCAGTTTGACGAGGGGCATTCGAGGCCCCGGGTGCGCAGGTTTGAAGCCCCGCTTTCCCTTCGTGACATGGCTGCCGACATTGATGATCTGTACTGGGCCAGCGCCTACGGACAGTCCATCAAGGTAACTCGAGTTGGTGAGGGAGAGGCGCGGCGGTGGCTGGTCTCCCTTCCCGGGACGGATCACTCTGAGTTTGAGACCCAGCCGAACCCCGCGGACCTTGAGGCCAATCTGCGTGAAGAGCTGAACATGCCCAATGCGATGCGCCGCGGTGCCATCGAGGTGATTCGATCGGCCATGCTCGAGGACGGGGTGAAGCCCGAAGAGATTGTCAATGAGCACGTGTTCATCTGCGGACACTCGCAGGGGGGCATGATTGCGGCGGCACTGGCATCAGCGGATCCCAAGCAGGTGGGAATCAACGTGGATCGCATTCTCACCCTCGGTTCCCCAACTCGGCGCCTGCGCCTTCGCGAGGATGTCGTGGCCGTCGCGGTGGAACATGACCAGGACATCGTGCCCTCCCTCGACGGTACGCCGCGTCGTAACCCCGACCAGAGGGTAACAATTCAGCGCAAACTCAACCCTCCACGTTGGAACCCTCTCTTCTACGCACATGCCTCATCGACATACACGGAGACGCTGCGCAGGGCGGAACGGCAGAGCGCAGTGGCTCCCTGGGGTCG
>CAMFDH010000035.1 GCA_945949035.1 uncultured Actinomyces sp. | reverse complement strand
TGTAGTCCCGGCGCGCTTGCGGTGCATCACATCCTTATTGGCATTCATTCTCAATAAGAGTACTATCGGTTTCGCTGAACAATCGGTTCTGCGTTTCCGTTGTAGAGGTTAGAAGAGAATCCTGATGGCAATTTCCTGGAAGAAAGCGTCGCTGACCGGCGTTGCTGGCGTCGCGTTGATGGCTACTGTTCTGGGAGGTTGCGCCACAGGTGCGGCGGATTCCGCGTCGCAGTCGGAGGCGGTCGGAGGCGGCGAACTTCCCGCGGTTGCCGTCAGCGCCTACCCGCTGGCGTTCATTGCCGAGGCCGTCGGGGGCGACCAGGTACAGATTGTGGACCTGTCGACCACGGGCGGCCACGCCCACGACATGGAGCTGGCACCCGCGCAGATTGCCAAACTTTCGAAGGCCTCGCTTGCCCTCTACCTCTCGCAGGGGTTCCAACCCTCGGTCGAAGCGGCGATCGATCAGACCGGGGTTCCCTCCCTGGACGGCTTTGCTACCCTGAGCAGTTCCGATGCCATCGACGGTGACCCGCACGTCTGGCTCAACCCGCTCAACATTGCTGCGATCGGGGAGGCGCTGGCCCAGCAGCTGTCCGAGGCCGATCCGGCCCACGCGGCCACCTATGAGGCCAATGCGGCCGCACTCAGGGCTGAGATGGAAGAGGTCGACGCCGAGTACGCGACCGCCCTCGCCGGCTGTGCGGGAGAGACCATGCTGACCTCCCACGAGGCCTTCGGCTACCTGGCGGCCCGCTACGACCTCGACCAGGTCGGTGTGATGGGGGTGGACCCAGCAGCAGAGCCCTCTCCGGCGCGGTTGCGCGAGGTCAAGAACCTCATCAACGAACGCGGCATCACCGCGATGTTCGTCGAGCCCACCGGTGATCACGACCATGAGCATGAGGACTCAGAGAACACCAACAAGATTGCCGCCACCCTCGGGGTTCAGCAGCTGACCCTGGATCCGCTTGAGGTGCAGGTCAACCCCAACAAGACCTTGACCGACGTATTTCACTCAAACCTTGAATCCCTGCAACAGGGCCTGACATGCGCGGTTTCGTGACCACAATCGTCACCGGTCAATCCCCCTCGGCCCGGTACTGACTAGGCTGGTAGCAAAGACTTCAAAGTTGAGGAGGCGCAATGTCGCACCCGTTCGGGACTGAAAAGAGCTGGAGTGAGTGGAGAGAGCAGCGGGACGCCTCTCTGAAAGAGCCCTACGGCTGGTTCTCACTGGTTGAGCTGACCTGGCTGGATCAAACCCCGAAGGAACTCAGTCACTTCCCGGGTCTGTGGAGTGCCAGCGAGGACGGGCAGACCATCACCGCCCTCATCACCGAGGACGACCCCCTGTACCGAGGGGATGAAAAGGTCACCGGAGACGTGGTTATCGAGGTCGCGCCCGGGGTAACAGACCGTTCGTACCGCGACTCAAAGGGCCGCGAGATCGAGGTGATGTACCGCTTCGGCAAGCCCGGCATCCGCGTCCGTGACCCACACGCGCCGGCCCTGGAAAACGACTACCGTATCGCCCGCTTCAAGTTCGACCCCAAGTGGGTGGTTCGCGGTCGCATGCTGCCCTACGACGAGGTTCGTGAGGTCACCGTCGACGCCGCCGTCGAGGGCGGATCGCACGTCATCAGCACCTGGGGTGAGGCCGAGGTGGCACTGCCGAAGGACCGCACCGCAACACTGGTCGTGACCGGAACGGGACCGGAGAAGTCATCGGTGTACTTCTACGACAAGTCCAGTGGCGACACGACAGCAGAGTGGCGTTCAGCCCCCGTATCGGTTGACGGGGAAACCGTAGTGATCGACTTCAACCGCGCCACGATCTTCCCCGCTCACATGAGCCCCTACGGAACCTGCCCCAAACCCCCGGCCTCGAACCGGATCGACGCCCAGGTCAAGGCTGGCGAAAAGAAGGTTGTGAAACCTTGACCTACCGCGTTCTAACCATCTGTACGGGCAACATCTGTCGCTCCCCGATGGCCGAGGTCGTGCTGCAGGCAGCTGCCAGCGAGGCCGGTATGGATGTTGAGGTGCAGTCGGCAGCGATCACCGCCTACGAGGTGGGGAACCCCATCGACTACCGGGCCCAGAAGATCCTGCGCGAGGGCGGTTACCAGGTTCCGGTGCGGGGAGCCCAGCAGGTCACCAGATCTGACCTCGCCACCTACGACCTCGTCCTGCCGATGACCCGCGATCATCTGCGCTCCCTGGAGCGCCTGGCCGAAACACTTCCCGAGGAGGACCGACCGGAGATCCGCCTCTGGCGTGAGTTCGCCAGCGACGCGGGGTCGCGGACCAACCTTGATGTGCCCGACCCCTGGTACGGGAATCTCGAGGATTTCGTAGAGACCCTGGAGATTATCGAGGACGCCACCGACGGCCTGCTTCAGCACATGCGCGACGATCTTGGCCGCTAGACGAACTAGTGGGCGCCGCCGAGGGCGAGGGGTGCTGGTTCTGGCACTCCTCCTCCTCGCGGCGTTCTTCATCGCCCTCGTCTTCAAGGTGGGAAGCACCTGGCTGGGCGGAATGAACACGGTTGATAACGGCGCGGGGCAACCGGTGGAAGTGCTGCCGTTTGGTCCGGAGCCGACGACACCACCCCTCAGCTACGAGGGGTTCAACCCGGCGAACATCATCTCTGATGAGAAGTTCTTCGACACCGACGCCTACAGCCTGGAGCAGATCGAGGGCTTCCTACTGCAGTGGAATGAGGGTTGCCGCACCGGAGCGGACGGCACCCCCTGCATCACGGAGTATCGCGAGGACAGCCCAACCTTCGCGGCCGACGACTACTGCTTCTCATTTGATGGAGCGGCGGGGGACAGTGCGGCCTCAATCATCTGGAAGGCAGCGCACGCCTGCAATATCAACCCCCAGGTTCTGCTGACCACCCTGCAGAAAGAGCAGGGCCTGATCACCGCTTCGGGACACCGCCTGAACGAAACCCGCTACACCATCGCCATGGGGTACGCCTGCCCTGACTCTTCCAACTGCGACCCCACCTACTTTGGTTTCGCCACCCAGGTTTACTACGCGGCGCGTCAGTTCCGCGTCTATCAGCAGAAGCCAGAGCTGTTCATGACAGATGCCCAGCGCGAGGATTTCATTCCCTACGCTCCGGGGGCTGACTGCGGTGGTTCCTCGGTGTTCGTCGAAAACCAGGCGACCTCGAACCTCTACAACTACACCCCCTACCAGCCGAACGAGGGCGTGTTTACGGGCCGGACCAACTCCTGCTCCTCGGTGGGGAACGCCAACTTCTACGCCTATTTCAACGCCTGGTTTGGCTCGCCGGAGATCGCGGCGGCCTCAGCTCGGCCGCCCGCACAGTCAGCTGGCTAAAGTCGTGACACCTGTCGTGTAGATCTGGGCAATTGGTCCCAAAAGGGGGCTGCTGTTACCAGGCTGTGACACCCCAAAAGGCAAGTTCTCCCGCAGACCTTGTTAGGTAGTAGCGCGCTCTCGTTAGCCTGAGGGGGACAGAAGAGCGAGATGCTGCCAGGCAATGGCGACGACAGCAGGAGCCCCTATGGAACAGTTGGCGAACCGCCCGGTTCGGCGCACCGGCGTTGTCCTCTGGGTTCTCGCGTCAATTCTGGTCGGCGGCGTCATCGGACTGGCTGCCTACACATTCATTTTTGCCAAGGGCTTCTCCTACTTCTCTTCAAACCCAGAGTCATGCGCCAACTGCCACGTCATGCAGCCCTACCTGGACTCTTGGGCATCGGGACCTCACCAGCCGTTTGCCACCTGCAACGACTGCCATGTCCCCCACGAAAACATGGTTGCCAAGTACGCCATCAAGGCTGAAAACGGCTTCATGCACGCCCTCAAGTTCACCACCGGGGACTTCCCGGAGAACATCGAGGCGCGCTCCAACACCAGCAACATCACCAACCGTGCCTGCCTCTACTGCCACGAGCAGGTCACGGCCGACATCCGCCACCCGGTCGTCTTTGGGGCCGATAAAGAGTTTGATTGCGTTCGCTGCCATTCCGGCGTCGGACATGACTAGGAGAGAGCAGTGAGCGAGAAGAAGGCTGCCAAAGGCGCCAGCACCATTCAAATCAAACCCATCTGGGTCGTTCTGATCATTGCCGCCGCCATTGCGGTGACGTTCACGATCACCGCCCTGCTCATGAGCATCCTGCAGCATCAGCAGGAAAGCGCGACCTCACCCGCCAAGGTCACCCCGCTGACCGCGGAGAACATGTATGACCCGGCAGCCTGGGGGCAGAACTTCCCCAGCCAGTACGAAGGGTGGCTGGCGACCGAAGAGTTCACCCCGGCCAACCACAGCCAGGAACTGGTGGAACACGATGTCGAGGGCGACCCCCGCACCGAGGTAACCGCTGACAAGACGGTGGAGGATCCCCGGCTTAAGGTCCTCTGGGCCGGCTACCCCTTCGCCACCGAGTACCGACACGCTCGCGGTCACGCCTACATGACCCTGGACCAGGCATTCACACGCCGCCAGCTTGAGTTCAAGCAGCCCGGCACCTGCATCAACTGCCACGCCTCAATGGTGGGAATCTACGAGGAACTGGGCGACGGCAATATTGAGGAAGGCTTCCTCAAGCTGGGGACCATGCCCCTGCCAGAGGTGCTGCCCATGGCCGACCACCCCGTCTCTTGCATCGACTGCCACGACCCCGACACGATGGAGTTGCGCATTACGCGCCCGGCCTTTGAAACGGGCATCGCCAAGGTCAAACTGTACGAAGAGGGCATCGAGAACTACGACGTCAACCGCGACGCCACCCGCAACGAGATGCGCTCCTACGTCTGCGCCCAGTGCCACGTTGAGTACTACTTCGCCGGTGAAGACAAGGTTCTGGTCTTCCCCTGGTCCAACGGCCTCGACATTGACGGAATCTGGGAGACCTACCAGGAGAACGGACACGTCGACTGGATCCACGCGGAAACCGGCGCTGAGGTTCTGAAGGCCCAGCACCCCGAGTTTGACGTCTGGTCACAGGGTGTTCACGCTGCCAACGGGGTTTCCTGCGCCGACTGCCACATGCCCTACCAGCGCGAGGGATCAGGCAAGATCACCAACCACCAGATCGCCTCACCGGTGGCGAACTACAACGCCGCCTGCGGCTCCTGCCACGACACTCGCGGTGACACCCTGAAGAACAGGGTCGATGACATTCAGTCTCGCTTCGTCGCCTCCCGCGATATCGCCCTGGATGCCGTGGTCGCCCTCATCAAGGACCTGACGGCAGCCCAGACGGATGGCACCCCCGAGGAATACATTGAGAACGCCCGGGTCTTCCAGAACAAGGCTTCGTTCTACGTCGACTACCTCTACTCGGAAAACTCCTACGGCTTCCACGCCCCCGACTACTCACAGCGCGTCCTCAACCAGTCCCTGGATGCAGCGCGCAAGGGCCAGCTGGTGCTGCGCGGGGTGCCGATGTCTGAGCTAGAGGCTTCGGATGTCTCGGTCTCCAACGCGGCCCACGGTTCCACGACGGAGACCACTGCAACGAGCTCAGATGAGTAGAGAGTACGGGCCGAATCCGAAGTACGACGTTGAGGAAGACTTCTACGACGACCTCGAGGACGATGACGATATCTTCTCTCGTCCTCGAGCCAAGTCCCCCAAGACCGAAGCTGTCGGTGGGGTCGAGGACGAAGCGCCGAAGAAGATCCGCTACACCCAGCTGCCGCTGAGCCTGCGGGTTGGCATCATCGTCGCCCTCATCATCGGCATCATCGGTGGTGTATACGTCGGTAGCCAGTCTCTCGGTGGTGGTGAGCAGTACCCGGACGGTCATCCCGATGTTTCCCAGATGGGGTCGGGGCAGCAGACTGGGCCGTCGGTAGAGGGGCTGGCTGAACTGGTTGCAGCAGTTGAACTGGACCCCACCGATGTGGAGGCGCGCCTGGCGCTCGGGGTGCAGTACTTTAACAGCCGGAACCTGGATGGCGCCGCGGAGCAGTGGCGCGAGGTTATCGAGCTGGACCCGGAGAATGTGGCTGCCTGGTACAACATGGGCTACTTCTACATGTCCCAGGAGCCGGTGGATGAGGCCGGGGCGCTGGAGGCGTGGGCGCGGGTGATCGAACTTGACCCCGAGTCGACCGAGGCCATGGCGATCAGCCAGCACATGACAGAACTTGAGTCGGAGAAGGCGTCGACCGAGTCGGTGGATGGGAACTAGCCGGTGGAGTCCGTGACGCTACCCATTGCATTCCTGGCGGGGGTGATTGCTTTCGCCTCTCCCTGCTTCCTGCCCATCGTGCCCGTCTTCGTCGGCTACCTGGCCGGAGGGGTGGCAGAGCAGCGCGTCATGGTGCCCTCCCTGGTGGGTGCGGGTCGACCGGATCGGGACGGGTTCATCCGTCCGGCCTCAGCTCCGCAGAAAGTGGCAGGAACGGCAGGGGAGCGCAAGGTCTCTCCGCTGGTCAACACCGTGGCATTCATCCTTGGCTTCACAGTCGTGTTCGTGGCGCTGTGGGGCGCCCTGACCGCGCTTGGGGCCGCCCTGGTGGGGCTGCGAACCGCGGTGCGGATCGGCGGGGGGATCATCCTGATTCTGCTGGGCCTCTACTCGCTCGGGTTCCTGCGCTTTGGCTCAAGGGCGAACCAGGCAGCCGTCCTCGGCCGTCTCGACCTGACCGCTCCGCCCAGCCCGGCACGCTCCGCTGCGATCGGAGTGGCGTTCGCCGCGGGCCTGTCGCCCTGTGTCGGACCCGTCCTCGGCATCATCATCGGCATGTCGATGAACAGTGGAACTACGGCCGGTGGCCTGGCCCTGATGGTGACCTTCTGCCTGGGCCTCGGGGCGCCGATGCTGCTGCTTGCCCTGGGGGTTCGCGGCGTCACGACACGCCTGCGCGCCATCGCCAAGTACGGCCCCACCATCCGCGTGATCAGCGGAATTCTGCTGCTGATCCTCGGATTCCTGATGATCACCGACCTGCTGGCCCCTCTCAGTGGCCTGACATTTGGAAGCCTCTAGGGAGAAGGAAAAAGATGACACAGGGTGAACGCGGACCCTCCGGAAACGGAGTTGGTGAGGCAGCCGTCCTCATCGATTCGGTGGGGCATGAAGATGCCAAACACGAGGACCGGGCCGACGTCGGGGTCCTGGAGATCTTCCGGTGGATCTACCGCTTCTTCTACTCCAAGACCGTCGGGTTGGTCCTGATCCTGCTGCTGGCCTTCTACGCGGTCATCGGCTCGCTGGTGGTTCAGGCAGCGCCCGGTACCTTCTCGGATCCGGCGGCCAAGCAGGCCTTCCTGGCCCAGGTCGGCCCCAACTACGGGGCCTTCGCGGGGATCCTCAGCGCCCTGGGGTTCTTCCACGCCTACACCTCGATCGGCTTCTACATCATCGTCACCATGCTGGGCCTCAGCGTGGCGGCCTGCACCACCCACCGCATTCCCGAACTGGTGCGCCGCTCCAAGCAGCCTCGAGTTCACGTCGCCAAACGCTTCTTTGACCGGGCCCGCTACCGCGCCACGGTGGTGGCACCGGCCTCGCCCGAAGTTTCACTGCAGACTGCCGAGGACGTCCTGCGGGAGAACCGCTTCCGGGTCCTGCCGGATCCTCGCGATCCGAACTCGGTCTACGGCGACCGCTACTCCTGGTCCGGGATCGGCACCGTCCTCGCCCACACCGCATTCATCGTCATCCTGGCGGCGTTTGTCATCAGTTCCGCCTGGGGAATCGACGACCTCAAGTCGGTGCCGGTCGGTGGCTCCGTCGAGGTCGGGCACGGTTCTGACCTGGTTCTGACGGCACACTCATTCACCGACTCCTACACGGAGGACGGGCGCCCGGCCGACTACGTTTCTGAACTGGAGATCTCTGAGGGTGGCGAGGTGGTGGCGACCCAGGAGGTGCGGGTCAACTCTCCCCTCAGCTACGGCGGCTTCCGCTTCCATCAGCAGAGCTTCGGTATTGCAGCCGATTTCCTGATCAGGGACATGGATGGGGCGGATCTTTTCGAGGGCGCCATCCCGCTGCAGTGGACCTCGGCTGACGGCCTCAACGCGGTGGGTCGCATTGAGATTCCTGAGAAGAACCTTGAGGTCATTGTTGCCACTGCCGCCTCGGGCCAGCCGAACTCAAGCATTCCCGTCGGCATGGCTGCGGTTGAGCTGTACGCCCTCGACACGGAGCAGCCGATTGCGGCCACGCAGCTGACGCAGGGTGACTCCGAGCTGGTGGGCTCATACGAGGTGACCTTTGAACGGGAGAACCAGTTCACCGGGATTCTGGTCCGCAAGGATCCGGGGGCGATCTGGATGTGGATCGGCTCCATCATGCTGGTGGTGGGCATGTGCATCACCTTCATGTTCCAGTACCGCAGGATCTGGGTGCGGGTTGAACCCGGCTCGGAGGACGAGGGCGGAACAGCGGTGCGCTTCGGCGGGATCTCCCGCCTGGACGCCTCCTACCAGCGCATGTTTGAACGCATCGTCGAATCCGTTGCGGACGACCTTGCCGCCACCACCGACATCGAAATGGGTCCTGACGGTCCCGATAGTGAAGACGAGGAAGTCTGATGAATAGCACAATCGAAATGGCAGAGTACCTTCTGCTTGCAGCGCTGATCTTCGTGGTCCTGGCGCTGATTGCCGACCTGGTGGTGGTGTCGACGCGCACGACCGCCAAGACACGCAGCAGGGCCAAGGCGGTTTCGGCCCACCAGGTGGTGACCAGTGGCGCTCCGGCTGGCACGGATGCTTCTCTGCCGGCAGCTCCCAGGGCGGCTGAGGCCGGAAAGGGCTCAAAGGCACGACGTCGACCGGCTCGTGGCCTGCCCAAGGGCCTTGCCCTCTACGGAACCGGCTTTACCTTCATCGCCACCGTCCTCGTCCTCATCTACCTGGTAATCAGGACATCGATCAGTGGCTACGGCCCCTTCGCGAACCAGCACGAGTTCGCGGTGTCCTTCGTGTTTGGCATCCTGGCGGTCTACCTGGTCTTTGAGTACATGTATCAGGTGCGGGCGCTCTCCCTGGTGGTGCTGCCGGTGGCCGGGGCGATGCTGCTGTACTCGATGGGACAGGACACCCAGGTTGAGCCGCTGATTCCGGCGCTGCAGAACAACCTCATGCTGACCCTGCACGTCGGCTTCGCCATCGTTGCCTACGGAGCTGCGTGCGTGTCATTCGGTGCGGCGGTCGGGTTCCTCGCCTACCCGTGGCTCTCACGCAAGCTGAAGCACATGCCGGCCCGCGACCTCTTCGACGACATCGGCTACAAGGCTGCGACGCTGACCTTCCCGTTGCTGACGATGATGATCGTGCTCGGGGCGCTGTGGGCAAACACCGCCTGGGGCCGCTACTGGGGCTGGGATCCGAAGGAAACCGCGGCGCTGGTGACCTGGCTGGTCTACGGGGCCTACCTGCATGCCCGGGTGACACGCGGGTGGCGTGGTGAACGGTCAGCGTGGCTGCTCGTCCTCGGCTTCCTCACCGTCCTCTTCGCCTACTTTGGCAACCACTTCTTTGGTGGACTGCATTCCTATGCCTGATTCGGCTTCTGTGTCCTCCTCCCGCTGGAGGAGGTTCCAGCTCTCCACCTTTGGCAACGTCGTCGTCTTGGCGCTTGTGGTGGTGGCGGTGCTGGTGACCATGTGGATTATCAGCGCTGCCCGTGACGGCGGTTCCACGGGTGGGGCCATGTCGGGAGCCAGTCCCGTGGAGGTGCCGGCATCGACCCAGAAACTCCCCTCGGTCGGAGAGGCGGTCCCCGAGGTGAGCGCGGTCGACCTGGCAGGAGAGCGGGTGCAAGTCGGTGGCAATCAAGGGAAGCCAATGTGGCTGTCCTTCAA
>CAMFDH010000034.1 GCA_945949035.1 uncultured Actinomyces sp. | reverse complement strand
TGCTATCCAAAACGAGTGGGTGCTACATGGAGAAGATGCGCCAGAGCCAGTAGCCTGCAATCACGATGAAGACACCGATCTGCAGCCAGTTGTAACGAAGTTTCAAGCCGGTGAAGTCATCACCTTCAATCTCAAAGTCTTCCTTCGAGGCATGGCTCTCCGGACGCTTCTCGGGATTGTCCAGGTAGAACTTCTCCTCTTCTATGATGCGAGCGGCCACCATCGGAGTGGCACGAACAGTGACTCGGTTGCGGCTCTCTAGCTCCAGGGGCGGAATGCTTGGAACGCCCTTATCAGTGGTGTGCTTGAAGCCCCCGCGGGCCGGAACAGCCGAGGCGTAGATTGCCTTCTTGCTGGCCAGGTCATCGGGATCAAGATTGACAGGGTCGACATCACCGATGGTGAGCGGCCGTCCTGGTTCCCGCTTGGCGACGGGCTCTGGAGGAGTGGGTTTGACGTCGACCTGATCTGGAGTGGCGTAGAGGTAGAGACCCCAGCGAGCCTCTGCTTTGGCCAGCGCATCCCAGGAGATGTCTGCTGTACGGATCTGATTGCGGACCCTAATTCCACGTCGATCGGCAATCACGGCGGGGAAAGACCAGATCCACCATGAGAAGTAAACGAGGCCGATCGGGAAGGGAAGAGCCGCAAGCATCTGGACAAAACCGTCCATGTACCAGACCATGCCGAGGAAGAAAATGCTGAAGCCAAGAAGGCCCCAGGCTGCGAGCTGACCGTATCGAGAACGGAAGACCAACTGGTAGTTCATCCCTGAAGTTTAGGCCCCGTGGTGTCGAAGCTCGCACGCCATAACCCCGGTGGCCCTGTATTCATGCGACATATGGCCGTTAGACTGGGTTTTCGGTTTCAGCGGAAATGAACTCGGAGGTGCCCCGTCATCCCTGAGTGCAGTTGTTTCCACTGAGATCCGAACTTTTACTCGTGTAGCAACCTCTGGGGGAGGCATCTAAATGCCCGTACGTCCCGATATCCGTAACCTCGCAATCATCGCCCACGTCGACCACGGCAAGACCACCATGGTCGATGCCATGCTCTGGCAGGCAGGCGCCTTCACCGAACACCAGTCCCAGGAAACCACCGGGGAACGGGTCATGGACTCAGGCGATCTTGAGCGCGAAAAGGGAATCACCATTCTCGCGAAGAACACCGCGGTGAACTACAGGCGTAAGAACCCCGACGACGGCAGCTTCGAGGAGATCACGATCAACGTGGTCGACACCCCGGGTCACGCCGACTTTGGTGGCGAGGTCGAACGCGGCCTCTCCATGGTCGATGGAGTCGTCCTGCTTGTTGACTCCTCCGAGGGGCCCCTGCCCCAGACACGCTTCGTGTTGCGCAAGGCCCTGCAGGCCGACAAGCCGGTCATCATCGTCGTCAATAAGGTTGATCGCCCCGACGCTCGCATCTCCGAGGTCGTTGATGAAACCCAGACGCTTCTGCTTTCGCTGGCTGACGACCTCGTCCACGACGGTTACGACATTGACGTGGATAAGGTATTGGACGCACCGATCCTGTTCGCTTCCGCGAAGGCCGGGCTGTCATCAAAGACCCAGCCGGACGACGGCACCCTGCCCGATGAGGACCTTGAACCCCTGTTCAACACCATCCTCGATTACATCCCGGGCCCGTCCTATGAGGAGGGCGCTCCGATGCAGGCTCAGGTGACCAACCTGGACGCCTCGCCGTTCCTCGGCCGCCTGGCGCTGCTGCGCGTCCACAACGGCACCCTGCACAAGGGCGATACCGTGACCTGGATCCGCGGAGATGAGACCAAGAAGAACGTCAAGATCACCGAGATCCTGCGTACCAAGGGTCTGCAGCGTGAGCCCGCCGAGTCTGCCACCGCAGGCGACATCGTGGCCGTCGCAGGCATCGAGGACATCACCATTGGTGACTCGCTGGTTGATGTGGATGATCCGAACCCGCTGCCCGCTATCCACGTGGATGAGCCGGCCATTTCGATGACCATCGGAATCAACACCTCGCCGCTGGCGGGCAAAGAGAAGGGTTCCAAGGTCACGGCAAGCCAGATCAAGGACCGCCTCGACCGAGAGTTGATCGGTAACGTCTCGATTCGGGTTCTTCCCACCGCACGCCCCGACACCTGGGAGGTCCAGGGACGTGGCGAGCTCGCCCTGGCCATTCTGGTCGAGCAGATGCGTCGCGAAGGCTTCGAGTTGACCGTCGGCAAGCCCCAGGTGGTCACCCGCGTCATCGACGGGGTGGTTCACGAGCCGATGGAGCACCTCACCATCGATATCCCCGAGGAGTACCTCGGTTCGGTGACGCAGCTTCTGGCTGCTCGCCGGGGACTGGTGCAGTCGATGGCCAACCCCGGCTCCGGCGGGGTTCGTCTAGAGTTCCAGGTCCCGGCGCGTGGCCTAATTGGTTTCCGCACCCAGTTCCTGACCGAGACCCGTGGTACCGGTATCCAGTCCGCTGTCTTCGACGGTTACAAGCCCTGGCAGGGTGAGATCGTTCGTCGCCCCACCGGATCCCTGGTGGCCGACCGAGCAGGCGTTGCAACCGCTTACGCCATGGTCCAGCTGCAGGAACGCTCCACCCTGATGGTTGAGCCCACCGATGACGTCTACGAGGGCATGGTTGTCGGTGAAAACTCACGCGGCGATGACATGGACGTGAACGTCACCCGTGAGAAGAAGCAGACCAACATGCGCTCGGCAACAGCCGATGCCTTCGAGTCGATGACTCCGGCTCGCAAGCTCACGCTTGAGGAGTCCCTGGAGTTCGCCTCGGATGACGAGTGCGTAGAGGTCACCCCGACCAAGATTCGTATCCGTAAGGTCGACCTCGACAAGACGGAACGAGCCAGGAACGCATCGCGTCGGAAGCGCCTCGACGCGGCCCACTCCTAAACCCAGTTGCCCTCGGCCACCTGGTCGGGGGTTTTCTGTACCTAGCGCAGGGGTGGGGGTGCTCCCCAAGGTCGGGGTGGCTTGACGACACGTCCGATGATCATCTGTCTGGCTTCGACACGTACCCGGCCTCGTCGTGCATCAATGACAACGTGGTCGGGTGCAGTCTCGACCAGGGTGCCGAGGGCGTCGCGCGTGCTGCCGTCCTCGTCCTCATACCTGACCACGACACGCTGACCCACGGTCCACGTTAGCCAGGGAAGCGCGGGGGGCTGCGGTTCGGATGTTGGTTGTTCCATAGAGCGCATTTTTGAAGTCTAGCGATCTGGACACGGGGGATAAGCTAGTTGCCAGGAGGAGCAATGACTTACATCATCGCGGAACCATGCGTGGATATTAAAGACCGTGCGTGCGTTGACGAATGCCCAGTGGACTGCATTTATGAGGGCAATAGGATGCTCTACATCCACCCGGAAGAATGCGTGGACTGTGGGGCCTGTGAGCCGGTGTGCCCGGTCGAGGCGATTTTCTACGAGGACGATCTGCCGGATAAATGGTCGGACTACTACAAGGCCAACGTCGACTTCTTCGACACCATCGGTTCGCCCGGTGGCGCAATGAAGACCGGCGTTATCGAGATGGACCACCCGGTGGTTGAAGCGCTGCCGGCGGATATCAACGACCACCTCAAGGACTAGGTGACCTCAAACACATTCACCCCTGTAAGCTGTAGTTTCGAGGTGTTGAGGTGCGCGTCACGGCTGTACTGTTAGCGACGTCCAGTGTGGGACGAACGTCCCTATCGTGACCGGACCAACACCCGAAACGCCGGTGTGAGGCAGACTGGTGCTCAGGCACTCGAAACAACAGAACTTATAGGAGCAGTGGGTATGGCTGAACAGAACCTGGACACTGAGGTAGCTGTGGAGAAGAAGCCGGATGGGCTTCTGACAGTTGGGGACACCAGGGTAGAGCTGCCCCGTGTTACCTCAACCGTTGGTTCCGATGGCTTCGCAATCTCAAAGGTGCTTGCCACAACCGGTGATGTCACCCTTGACTACGGGTTCGTCAATACCGCGGCATGCGCCTCTGACATCACCTACATCGATGGTGATGCGGGCATTCTGCGCTACCGCGGTTACCCGATTGACCAGCTGGCCCGCCACTCCTCTTTCCTCGAGGTGGCCTGGCTGCTGATCTACGGGGAACTCCCCAAGGCCCAGGAGCTTGAGAGCTTCCTGCGTCGCATCCAGCGTCACCGCCTGCTGCATGAGGACTTCAAGGCCTTCTTCACCGCCTTCCCCCACAACGGCCACCCCATGGCGATCCTGCAGGCCGGTACTGCTGGGCTTGCGACCTACTACGAAGAGACGCTGGATCCCCACGATCCCGAACAGCTGGACCGAGCCCTGGTGCTCTTGATCGCCAAGATGCCCACCATGATCTCGTACATCGCTAAGAGGGCGGCGGGTCTGCCCCTGCTCTACCCGGATAGCCAGCGCGGCTACACCGAAGACTTCATCCGCATGACCTTCGGTATGCCCTACCAGTCCTACGACATCGACCCGGCTCTGGTGCGCGCCCTCGACATGCTGCTGATCCTGCACGCCGACCACGAACAGAACTGTTCGACCTCGACGGTGCGCCTGGTGGGTTCCTCTGATGCGAACCTCTACTCATCTGTTGCCTCCGGTATCGGTGCGCTCTCGGGTCCCCTGCACGGGGGTGCGAATGAGGCCGTCCTCAAGATGCTGAACCAGATCGTGGGCGGCGGAGGTTCGGTCAAGGAGTATGTCGACAGGGTCAAGAACAAGGAAGCCGGTGTGAAGCTGATGGGCTTCGGGCACCGCGTCTACAAGAACTACGATCCTCGCGCCGCCATCGTTAAGGAAAGCGCTCACGACGTCCTCGCCCGCCTGGGTAAGAAGGACCAGATGCTTGACATCGCGATGGAACTCGAAGAGATCGCCCTCGCGGATGAGTACTTCATTCAGCGCAAGCTCTACCCGAACGTTGACTTCTACACGGGCCTCATCTACTCGGCCATGGGCTTCCCGCCGAAGATGTTCACCCCGCTGTTCGCCCTCGGTCGCCTGCCCGGTTGGATCGCTCAGTACCGCGAGATGATCAACGACCCGCAGACCAAGATCGGACGTCCTCGCCAGGTCTACCGCGGTGAGGTCATGCGTGACTACGTGCCGCTGCGCGCACGGGCCCGTCGCGACGGCTAGTTTTTCGAACAGACTGAAGGGGCCGAAAGCAACCACTGAGAATCGGGTTGCTTTCGGCCCCTTCGGATGTCTGGGGGAGTGGCTAAGCGCCCTCTCCGGAAGCCAGGATGATGGTTGAACCTCCGCGTCCCAGTGCCTCGATGGAACCGGTCAGCGAGTTGCGGCGGAAGAGGACGTTTGAGGCCCCGGCGAGGCGTGAGGCCGGAACCAGCTTGGGGTTGATGAAGGAACCGTGAGAGTCCGGGACCACACCACCTCCGGGAAGAAGTGAGACGCGGGTGTTGGCGGTGACAAAGACACCGGCTTCGACCACGCAGTCATCCCCGAGGGGGATGCCCAGGCCGGAGTTAGAGCCGAGGACACAGTTACTGCCCAGACTGACCCGTTCATCAGCCGCGCCGATAACGCGGCCCATGGTCGAGGCGCCCCCACCGACATGCGTCCCTTCTCCGACCACCACGCCCTGGGAGAGGCGCCCCTCGATGGTGGCGCGCCCGACGGACCCAGCGTTGTAGTTGACGAAGCCCGCGTGCATCACCACCGTGCCGGCGGCGAGGTGAGCGCCGAGGCGCACCCTGGCCCCCGACGCGATGCGTACGCCCTCGGGAACCACGTAGTTCACCATGGGCGGGAACTTGTCGACGCCGGTGAGGATAACCGGGTGGCGGTAGTGGGCCCGCAGGCGGAACCGTGTTTCCTCAAAGTCTTCAACCGCGCACGGCCCCGCGGAGGTCCACGCCACCACCGGCAGTCGCGAGCGGATCCCGTCGAGGTTGATGGTGTTTGGGGCTGCTAGCCGGTGCGACAGCAGGTGCAGGCGCAGGTAGGCATCTGCGGTCGAGGTCGGTTGATCCCGCAGGTCTGAGGTAACACGGACGACGGAGGTGTGAACCCGCCGCGTCTCATCCCGGGCTTCCAGGCTGGCCAGTTTGGTCAGCAGCTCTGGATCCCAGCCTTCAGGTGCGGGTCCAAGGTGCGGTTCCGGGTACCAGACATCAAGTGTCTTACCCGAGTCGGTAACGGTCGCGAGGCCAATGCCCCATGCCAACATTTCACTCATACAACTACCTTAGCCGTGTGGGACCCAGGTCACTTGCTGGTCCACAGGTCCGGCCAGAAAATACCGAGCCTGGAGACGAGGTCGCGAAGCAGGGGCAGCGAGACACCGACAACGGAGTGGGGATCACCTGTAACACCCCTGATGAAGGGTCCGCCCAGCCCATCGATGGTGAAGGAACCCGCCACCTCTAGCGGTTCACCGCTGGCAACATAGGCATCGATCTCCTCGTCGGAGATTTCCCCAAAGTGAACGATGGTTGACGCGGAGGCCACCTGGGGTGAGCCAACCGCGCCGTCCTCCGCAACCTCAACTACAGCGTGTCCCGTCCACAGCACCGCGTCACCGCCGCGCATCTCGCGGATGCGTTCTTTCGCCACCTCGGGAGAGTGGGGTTTGCCCACCATGCGCCCGTTGATGTGCAGCATGGAGTCGCAGCCGAGGATGACCAGGCGCGTCCTGTCTTCAGTTTCGCCCCGTTTGATCTCGGTGGAGAGTCCTTCCGCCACCTCCATGGCCTTGCCGAGGGCGAGAGCCCCGACAATCTGTTCCGGTGTGGCGTCGGGGTTCAAAGTTGCCAGCAGGGCGTCCTCGTCGAGGTCGGAAACCACCACGATTGGGTCGATCCCCGCATTGCGCAGGGTGGAGAGGCGGGCCGGAGACCTGGAACCAAGAACCAGGCGCACCCGGTCCGACCGGCTCAAGCGGCGCCCCCGAGGACCGCGCGTCGCAGGGTATCCATGGGTAGGGAGCCCTGCGAGAGGGCCAGGGTGTGGAACTTCTTCTCGGAGTCGCTGTAGATCTCACCCTCGGGGCGCGTAGCGATGTAGTCGCGTCGCAAGTTGACCCAGAGGCGCTGGCCAATCTTGTACGAGGGCGCCTGGCCCGGCCAGCCGAGGTAGCGGTCCAGTTCAAAGGCACGCTGGCCCTGCGACATTGCGCAGTTGTCGGCCAGGAATGCCTCCGCATACGCCGCATCCCAGACTCCGGCCCCATCCGGACGCTGCTTACGGAGGTGGACTCCGATGTCGAGGACGACGCGAGCCGCACGCAGACGCTGGGCGTCCAGCATGCCCATGTGGTCGCCCGGATCAGCCATGTAGCCCAGCTCTTTCATGAGCTGCTCGGCGTAGAGGGCCCACCCCTCGCCGTGCCCGGAGTTCCAGGAGCCGAGGCGGCGCCACAGGTTCAGCGAACCGGCCTCGTACATCGCCTGCCCGATCTGCAGGTGGTGGCCCGGAATACCCTCGTGGAAGACGGTGGTCTTTTCCTGCCAGGTGTGGAACACGTCCTCGCCCTCGGGAATGGACCACCACATCTGCCCGGGACGTGAGAAGTCGGCTGACGGTCCCGTGTACCACACCCCACCCTCCTTAGAGGGTGCGATGCGGGCCTGAAGAACCTGCAGTTCAGGGGCAATATCAAACTGCTTACCGTTGAGGTCCGCGATGGCCCGGTCCCCGGTGCTCTGCAGCCAGGCGTGCAGTTCGGCCTCACCGTGCAGCTGGTAGCGGGAGTCGGCATTGAGATTGTCGAAAGCCTGAAGGATCGGGGTGCCACTGCCGTAGAGCGTGTCCGCAATGCGCTGCTGCTCCGCGACGATGTCGGCTAGCTCCGCGAGACCCCACTCATAGGTTTCGTCGAGGTCGACTCGGGCTCCGACGAACAGGGCGGAGAACAGTTCGTAGCGTTCACGGCCGACAGCGTCCTCTTCTGGAGCCAGTGGAAGCAGGATGTCCTTGAGCCAACCGCTGAGCCAAAGATATGAACGCGAGGCTTCAGCGACGGCTTCATCGATCTTCTTCTCGCCGATCTGTCGGGCGATGCCGGCCGGACACTGCCGCCCCAGCTGCTCGAAGAACGCACCACTTGAGCCGGGGGTGCCGATCGTCGCGGCCTGCCTGATCCCGATTTCGACCTGACGGCGGGCTGCCACCCGGCCTCCCTCGGCGGCGTAGGCAAGTGAGCGGGCGTACTGCTTCAGTGCCTGCGGGACATTGCGCATCCGCTCGAAGACGGCCCCCCAGTCCCCAGCAGTCTCGGTGGGCATGAGCGAGAAGGCATCCTTGACACCCTGCAGGGGGGAGGCGATGTTGTTCAGTTCGCCGCTATCCTCCCGGCCCGCGTGCAACTGCTGAGCCAGGGTGAGGCGGTCAGTCAGAGCATCTGCGGTGATGCGGTCGACCTCGTCCTCAAGTTTGATGTTGGGAAGTTCAGCCAAGAACCTCTCGTCCAGGGCGGCGCGCGCGGCGAAACCTTCGGGGGAGAGGTCGGGTAGGGCGCTGGGATCATCGCCCATACCCCAGTCGGTTGCGGCGATGGGATCGAGGACGACGATGTCGTGGATATAGCGGTCAGCCGCCCGGTCCAGTTCGCTCCAGTTGCGTTGATTCGATTGAGTTGCTGGTGTTTCTGGCTTTTCCATGGACCCACCCTACGTGGTGTGGCCGGTCAGGGTGGGGAGTGGCGGGACGTGGCGCACAGGCGGCAAGGAGTGTCAGGGTCGTCATATTTTCGTTCTAAGATGATGTCCTGAAGATTTGCCTGCTCTTGCGGGTCAAGTGGTCGGCTAGCAGCGGTAGGCTGACTAGGCGAATCTCAGCGTGAGGGTTACACTTCATAAGTGACTCACGCCACACTTGACCCTCTTGCTGACCGAAGCGTCAACGAGGCTCCGGAAGTGATCCGCGTGCACGAACTACCGGAGCTACTTGAAATGCGCAGTGGGGTCGGTGACTTCGGAATGGTTGATGGAGATGGAGAGCTTGTGGGCCGCGAGGTTGAGTCGAGGACATTGGATGAATACCGGGATCTCCTACTCGGAGGCGAACCGACGCTAACGGCCAATGACTTTGCGGAGCGATCGGGAATCTCTATCGAGGAGGTACATACCTACCTGTTAGAGATGGGATTTGCTCCCAGCGAGCACGACCAGGTGGGATTCACCGAACGCGACTACGAGGTCTTCGAGAACTGGTTCAGCGCGACACTTCGCGCCAAGCTGGCCCCTAACACCGCCGCCTCCCTGGCGCGCGCACAGGCCCACCTCACCGACCGGCTGGCCCTGTGGGAGATTGAGGCCCTTGTCGAGGGGGTTGAACGCCGCCTCGGTCTAGATGACACCTCCGCCCGCGTCGTCGCCATCGATGAGATGCAGCAGATGGTGCAGGCCCTGGAAGAACAGATGGTCTACGCCTGGCGTCGACGAATGTACTCGCTGATCGAACGTATGACGCGAGAGATCGCGGGCCGCGGAACCGACCACTCTAAGCGCCGCTTCCCCCTCAGTCGCTCCTTCGGGTTTGTCGACATGTCCTCCTACACCCATACCGCCTCGGTCATGGGGGCCGACCTGGTCGGGCTGGTGGAACGCTTTGAGTACCTCTGCCGCACCGTGGTCACCTCCGCCGGAGGACGCGTCGTCAAGATGATCGGCGACTCCGTGTTCTTCATTGCCGACGACCTCGAAACGGGCCTCGAGGTTGTTACCAGCCTCATCGACAGCCTCAAGATGGCCGAGGGTGTCCTTCCCGTTCGCGCCTCATTCATCCAGGGCGATGTCTTCTCTCGCAGCGGCGATGTCTTTGGCCCCTCGGTTAACCTCGCCGCCCGACTGGTTGATATCGCTCCGCGCTGGACCATCCTCACCGACGCCAAGACGGCCACCGCCATCGACTCGTCCTCGGTGCGCAACGAGTATGAGATTCAAGAGTTCCCCTCCACCGAACTTCGCGGCCTTGGAC
>CAMFDH010000033.1 GCA_945949035.1 uncultured Actinomyces sp. | reverse complement strand
GCACCCTTTAATCTGTGAGCGCACGCGTCCACTATTTGGAAGCCGATTTGCATACTCCATGCCTGAGCGCCCTACTATCATCGCAGTAACCATCTAGAGCAGCTGAGAGACCTGGCTCCGTGACGCTGCAGCAACCAGCATTTATGCAAGGTGCTTCTGCCAGGGCCGATGGAGGAATTTTGATTGAACTAGTGGATGTTCGGAAGGTCTATGACATTCCGGGCGCAAGCTCCGTTGTTGCCCTCGACAATGTGACGCTGTCTATTCCACAGGGGGCCATCCACGGAATCGTCGGGCAGTCCGGCGCCGGAAAGTCCACGCTGATCCGCTGCCTCACCGCGCTAGAGCGCCCCACTTCGGGTTCAATCGTCGTCAACGGAATCGACATGACTGCGCTGGAGGGCTCCGCGCTGCGTGCGGCCCGGCGCAACATCGGCATGGTCTTCCAGGCCCCCAACCTGCTTGACTCCCGAACTGCCGCTGCCAACGTGGCCTTCCCGCTCAAGCTAGCCGGTGTCGACAAAGCCAAGGCAAACACCCGCGTTCAGGAACTTCTTACCGTTGTCGGACTTGGTGAACGAGGGCGTTCCTACCCCTCCCAGCTTTCCGGCGGTCAGCAGCAGCGGGTTGGGATCGCCAGGGGAATGGCAACCAACCCCCCGGTCCTGCTCTGTGATGAGCCGACTTCCGCCCTCGACGCCAACTCAACCAAGCAGGTCATGGAACTGCTGCAGAAGCTGCGCGATGAGTCGGGGGTAACGGTCATCATCATTACCCACCAGATGGAAGTCGTGCGCGACTACTGCGACTCTGTCACCCTGCTCTCTCATGGTCGGGTCGTTCAGAGTGGTCCGATTGAACAGGTTCTTGATGAGCCGCACTCCGTCCTGGCCGAAGACCTGGTGCCCCGGCCCAGCGTCGATGGGGTAGAGATCCCCAAGGGATCCACACTCCTGGACATCTACTTCACCTCCTCCCCGGGTATTCCCACGGGTGCCACGGTGCTCAACCTGGTGGCCTCACTGGGGGCGGACGTTGCTGCCGGAAGGTTTGAGTCGATTGGAAACCTCCAGGTTGGTCGCCTGGCAATCAGTGTTCCGGCCTACAACGCCAGCGCGATTCGCGGGCAGTTGGAACGTAACTCGATCCTGGTTCGAGAGTGGGTGTGACAGTGACTGCCTCCGCTCTTCTATTTGAAGCCTCGCTCAAGCTCTCCGTCCTGGTGGCGGCTCCCGGTGATCCCCGCTGGGGTGACAACCCTGCGATTCAGCAGAAGTTCTGGCCCGCCGTCCTCGAGACGCTGATGATGGTTGGTTCGGCAAGCGCCCTCACCGTCCTCTTCGGACTGCCATTGGGCCTGCTGCTTGCCTCAAGCTCACGCGGGGGACTGAAGCCGCGTGCCGCCATGAACCAGGTTGTCGGCGTCATCGTCAATATTGTGCGTTCGTTCCCGTTCATGATTCTTCTGATCGCCCTGCTTCCGCTGACCCGGTTGATCATGGGCAGTGCCCTGGGCTGGAAGGCCGCCGTCGTCCCCCTGGTGGTGGGTGCGGTTCCATTCTTTGCCCGCCTGGTCGAAACGAACGTAGCGGCGATCAACCCGGGAACGATCGAAGCCGCCCAGATGATGGGGGCCTCGAACCTGCGCATCCAGTGGGGGGTGCAGGTGCGGGAAGCGCTGCCCTCCCTGGTCCAGTCGGTCACCGTCCTCTTCATCACCCTGATCGGGTACTCCGCCATGGCGGGCGCGATCGGTGCCGGGGGACTTGGTGCGCTGGCCATGAACTACGGCTACAACCAGTGGCAGGACGACGTGATGATCGTGACGGTTATCGCCATCGTCATCATTGTCCAAGCAGTGCAAATGCTGGGCGACATGATCAGCCGACTGGTGGACCATCGCTGAGACGCCACCAGTCGGAGAAACTTACCAGGGTAAGTGGTACTCGGCATCACCACAGCCTCACCGAACACCGGGAGAAACCCGGGAGAAACCGGCTTCGAGGCAACCGAAAGTCCAAGACATTTCGGTAATGACAAATCTTTACTCAAAACCAAGCCCAAACTGGGCCCAACACATGGAGGAAATCCAATGCGTTCCATTCGTAACTTTGCAGCAGTAGGTGCGGCAGCAGCCCTTGTCCTTGCGGGATGCTCTTCAGGCGGAACCGCCGCGGGAGGCCAATCAACCGAGGCCGAGCAGAACGACGCCGCCACCGAATCCGCTGAGAACACCGACCTCGCCGTCCTCACCGTCGGCGCCAGCCCCAGCCCCCACGGCAAGATCCTCGCGTTCATCAGCGAGAACCTGGCAGCGGACGCGGGCCTGCAGCTGGAGATCATCGAGTTCTCCGACTACATCCTGCCGAACGAAACCCTTGAGGCCGGCGAGCTGGATGCCAACTTCTACCAGACCATCCCCTACCTCGAAGCCCAGTCGGAAGAGCGCGGCTACGACTTCGTTCCCGGCGCGGGCGTCCACCTGGAGCCCCTCGGAATCTACTCGGAGAAGCACACCGCCCTGGCCGATGTTCCTGAAGGCGCAACCGTAGGCGTCATCACCGACCCCTCGAACCAGGTGCGCGCACTGGAGCTTCTGGCTGCTGAGGGCTTCGTTGAGCTCCCGGCAGACGGCAAGGTCAACGTCACCACGGTCAAGCCCCTCAAGGGCATCAAGCTGATCGAGGTCGAAGGCCCCTCCCTGGTCCGTAACCTGCAGGACGTCGACATTGCCGTGATCAACGGTAACTTCGCACTTGAGGGCGGCCTCTCACCCGCTGACGACGCCCTCGTCCTCGAGGACGGAACCGACAGCCCCTACGCCAACCTGCTGGTGTGGAAGAACGGTGCCGAGAACATCGAGACCATCCAGATCCTTGAGGAACTGCTGCACTCAGATGAGGTCCGCGAGTTCATCGAGGCCACCTGGTCCGACGGCTCGGTAATCCCGGCGTTCTAAGTAGACAAAAACGGTGGGGCCCAAGAGATTCGCTTCTCTTGGGCCCCACCCTTATGTTCAGTTCCTAGTCGACAACTCCGTAGAGTCGGTCTCCCGCATCGCCCAGACCCGGGACAATGTAGGACTTCTCGTTCAGTCCCTCATCCATCGCCGCGGTGACGACGGTGACGTCCGCGCGGTCACCAATCTTCTTGTCGATTTCCTCAATACCCTCGGGGGTCGCCAGAATGCAGAGGCAGACGATCCGCTTGGCATTGTGCTCAATCAGGTACTCGATGGTGGCAACCAGGGTGTGTCCCGTGGCCAGCATCGGGTCGAGGACGTAAACCTCGCGTCCCGACAGATCCGCGGGAAGACGGTTGGCGTAGGTCTCAATCTCCAGCGTGTTCTCATCCCGGCGCATTCCCAGGAATCCGACCTCAGCGGTCGGCATCATCTGGGTCATCCCGTCCAGCATGCCGAGGCCAGCACGAAGAATAGGCACAACCAGGGGACGCGGTTCGGACAGCATAACGCCCGTGGTGGGGGCCACGGGCGTCTCAATTTCTACGGGCTCAACAGCGACATTCCGCGTCGCCTCGTAGGTCAGAAGCATCACGAGTTCGTCGACGAGAGAACGGAAGGTCGACGAGGGCGTCTTCTTATCGCGCAGGACGGTGAGCTTGTGCTCCACCAGGGGGTGTTCGATGACGTTTAGGTGCATGGCACAAGAATATCGCGTCCACAGAGGTTGTAGTGCACGCTCCGCGGTGAGGTTACTCTGGTGGCATGCAGACGAAACACCGCTGGGATCGGGCCATGAGCCGGGCACTGCTGTTTGCCAACACATCGGCACACGAGGGCGATGTCCCCGTTGGCGCCGTCGTCCTCGACCCGGACGGCAACGTAATTGGTCGGGGCAGGAACCGCCGGGAGGTCGACGGTGACCCCACGGCTCACGCCGAGATCCTGGCCCTGCGGGAGGCCGGGCAGACCCTGGGGACCTGGAACCTCAGCGGCTGCACACTGGTCGTCACGCTTGAGCCCTGCACCATGTGTGCCGGGGCCATTGTGAACAGCCGAATCCAGCGGCTTGTCTTCGGGGCCTGGGAACCGAACACGGGCGCTTGCGGATCGGTCAGGGATGTCGTTCGTGACACGCGTCTGAACCACCAGGTGGAAGTGGTTTCGGGCGTGATGCAGGACGAGGTCGAAGTGCAGTTGCGCGTCTTCTTCCAGGGGTTGCGCGGCTGAGGCTGCCCCGCGCAAACAGTTGGCCCGGTCCCACCGAAGTAGGAACCGGGCCCCTGACTATCGCGGCTGCGAAACCCCGTGACTACCGGGCCATGTGCCGCGCACCCGCCAGGCCGAACACGACCGCCGGGGCAATCGTGGCACCGGGACCGGGATAGGTGTTGCCCATGACGGATGCGGAGTTGTTGCCTGCCGCGTAGAGCCCCTCGATCACCGATCCGTCTTCGCGGAGCGCACGGGCGTACTCATCCGTCAGAACCCCTCCCTTGGTACCGAGGTCGCCGAGGACAACCCTGTAGGCAAGGAACGGTCCCTTCTCAACCGGCCCCAGGTTGTTGTTCGGGTGAACCGTCGGATCGCCGTAGTAGCGGTCATAAGCCGAGTTACCTCGGCCGAAGTCGCCGTCGACGCCCGCCCGAGCAAAGCCGTTGAAGCGCTCGAGGGTCTCGGTCAGCACCCCGGTGTCGACCCCGATCTTGTCCGCCAGCTCAGGAATCGACTTGGCCTTGACGGAGATGCCGCTTTCTTCCATCGCCTTCAGGGCCTTCGGGTCCATGGCGAACATGCGGAAGTAGCGGCGGACGTGCCTGATGTCCAGGATCATCCAGTACGGTCCCTTACCACCATCGACTTCCTGCATGTGGTGGCCGAGGTCGACGTAGGACTCTGACTCATTGGCGAACCTGCGACCCTTAGAGTCGACGATGATCGAGTAGGGCATGGAGCGTTCCCCGACGATGAAAGAGGGCGAACCACCCGGGAATGCCTCAATCGAGCCACCCCACCAGGCATCATCCATCAGTTCGACGGCAGCGCCGTGCTTCTGCGCCACCTCGATTGGCACGCCGCGGTTGCCCGGGTTACCCGAGGGAGCGCCGTCAATCCCGTGGTACTTCTGGCGCCACTCAACATTCGACTCAAAGCCACCGCCGGCAAGCATGACGCCGCGACGGGCGCCGATGCGCTTGGTGACGCCATCCTTCACGACGACGGCCCCAACCACGCGTCCGTCCTCAGCAATCAGGTCTTCCATGGGGGAGTTGAGCCAGAGCGGGACGTCGCGGTCGATGACCACGGCCTTCATGAATGCTGTCGCCCACGCCGAGCCAATCCCGGTGAGCTTCTTTCCGGTGACAAGGCCGCCCAGCATGCGACCCACGACCTGGGAGCCGCGGATCATTCCCGAGGGTGTCGACCAGGCACGGCCTAGAAGCCAAACGTCATCAGTCTTGGCGGGTAGGGGCATGGCGCCGAGCATCGTGTCCCACCACTCTCCGATGATCTTGCTATCGAGGGGGTTGACCTCTAGGGCCCGGCCGATCTTGCCTCCCGGAAGCTCCGGATAGTAGTCGGGATAGTCTTTGGCGCGACCAAACTTGACCCCGAACTTCTCAGCTGTGTTGACGAAGTCTGCGACCCCGTCCACGAACGCCTCCTGGCGGGAAGCTGAGGAGGAGCGGGAGGGATAGCCAATACAGGCCTCCATGTACTTCAGGGCCTCTTCCTTGGAGTCCCCGACCTTATCCCGCTTCATCAGCGGGTTGTTCGGGAGCCACATTCCGCCACCGGACATTGAGGTCGATCCGCCCCACTTGGCCGTGGATTCAAGCATGAGGACGGACAGCCCCTCATCAACCGCACCCATAGCCGTAGCAAATCCGGCAGAGCCTGTCCCGACAACTACGACATCATAGGTTTCATCAAAATTACTGGGGGTCATTACGTCTCCTCGGTGTTACCTCTTTGAAACATCGATTGAAACTGCCCCCTAATTCAAGCATGTTACTCCGCCAAAAAGTTGGGAACTGACACGGCTCTAAGCCGCGGGAACACCGGTGAAGATCGGGACTATGCAAGGGGCTTCCGTGGTGGAAATATATCCGTCATGCTTCGCGAGAATCGCGTCGGCGCCGTTGCGCCGCTGGTAGTTGGAGCCGTCGGAGTTGTCTTCGGCGACATTGGCACAAGTCCCCTCTACACCCTCCGTACCGTTTTGACCCACGGCGATGACCCCTTCACTGAGTCCATGCTTCTTGGTGTCATCTCCATGATCATCTGGTGCCTCATCATCATCGTCTCCGTTACCTATGTCGGCCTCATTCTGCGGGCCGACAACAGGGGAGAGGGCGGCATCCTGGCGCTCTCCGCCCTCATCGCCCGCAAGGTCAAGGGGTCGCCGCGCTTCGTGCCGGTTGTGACGGCGCTGGCGATCATCGGGGCCTGTCTCTTCCTGGGTGACTCGATGATCACCCCCGCGATCTCGGTCCTCAGCGCCGCAGAGGGTCTGGCCGTGGTGAACCCAGACCTCGGAAAGTTTGTCGTCCCCATCTCCCTCGTCGTCCTCGCCACCCTGTTCGCGGTTCAGAAGAAGGGATCCGGCGAGGTCAGCAAGGCGTTTGGTCCTGTGATGATCGGGTGGTTCGTCATCCTGGCCGTCCTTGGCTTCCCGTGGATCCTGCGCGCCCCGGAGATTCTCTGGGCGCTCAACCCCCTTCACGCGGTGAGCTTTGCGCTTGAGGCCCCCGGCGCCGCGTTCTTCGCGCTCGGGGCCTGCGTCCTCGCCATCACGGGGGCCGAGGCGCTCTATGCCGACCTCGGACACTTCGGACGCAGGCCGATCGCGCTGGCATGGATGCTGATCGCCTTCCCCGCCCTCGTCATCAACTACCTGGGTCAGGGGGCGCTGCTCTTGACGAGGCCGGAAGCCGTCAACAGCCCCCTCTACGAACTGGTACCGCGGTGGGCGATGCTTTCCGTCGTCATCTTCGCAACCATGGCCACCGTCATTGCCTCCCAGGCCGTCATCACCGGTGCGTTCTCGATCGTGCGCCAGGCCAGCCACATGGGGCTGCTCCCCAGAATGCGGGTGGTGCAGACCTCGCACTGGTCTCGTGGGCAGATCTATCTTCCGGCGATCAATGCGATCCTCTTTGTCGGGGTCTTCGCCCTCGTCGCCGGATTCAAGTCATCGGAGCACCTGGCTGCCGCCTACGGACTAGCCGTGACCGGCACACTGCTGCTCGAACTGATTCTCTTCACCGTGTTTGCCGCGACCGTGTGGCACTGGGGACCGGCGAAGCTGGTGCCCCTGGTCCTCGTTGCCGGCGGCCTCGAACTGTTGTTGTTCCTGGCGAATGCGACCAAGTTGATCGCGGGCGGTTGGATCCCGCTGACGTTCGCAACTATCGCCGCGATTCTCATGTTCACCTGGCAGCGCGGGGCAAAGATCATGTTCGGGCGCCGGCGAGAGATGGAGGGGCCGCTGCGTCCCTATATTTCCCGGCTGAACCTGAAGAAGATCCAGCGGGTTCCGGGCATCGCTGTCTACCCTCACGGCAGTCTCACGACGGTGCCTTTGGCCCTGCGTTCTTCCGTTGCGTTTTCCAACGCCCTCCATGAACACGTCGTCATCGTGGTGGTGCAGCGGATGGGGGTGCCGACCATTCCCGAGGACGAGCGGGTTTACATCGACGACCTCGGCTGTCCTGATGACGGCATTGTGCGGATCGAGTACCGCGTGGGCTTCAACGACCGTCAGGACATTCCGAGGGCGCTGTCGCTCGCCCTCCACAAGACATCCGAACTTGAGTTCGACCCGTCCCAGGCGACCTACGTCCTCTCGGTGTTCCGTATCGAGCCGGTTGAAGAGGCAGAGCGCCGGGACTGGCCCACCTGGCAGCGGCGGCTCTTCCGCCTGATGGAGAAGACTTCCAACAACAGGACGAGGTCGTTCCACCTCCCGCCGGAACGCACCATCGTCATGGGGGCCGAAGTGACCGCCTAGCAGTTTCTTTGCTGGCGTATTACGCGTGGGACCACTGGCCCATGACAACTTTCGGCGATAGGTTAGTAAGGCCGGTCCGCCGAGCACAGTACTTGGCGAAGAACCTAATTAGGAGGAAGCATGGCTGTTTACGTCCTACCCGAACTTGACTACTCATACGATGCTCTCGAGCCGCACATTTCTGCGGAAATCATGGAGCTGCACCACTCGAAGCACCACCAGGCTTACGTCGATGGCGCGAATGCCGCCCTCGCTGCCCTTGAGGCCGCGCGTGAAGCCGGTGACATGGCTGCCGTGAACCTTTATGAGAAGAACCTGGCGTTCCACCTCGGTGGTCACTCGAACCACTCGGTGTTCTGGAAGAACATGGCACCGAACGCCGGTGGCGACCCCAAGGGTGAGCTGGCGGCAGCGATTGATGAGAACTTTGGTTCGCTCGACAAGTTCAAGAAGCAGTTCACCGCAGCTGCAATGGGCCTGCAGGGCTCAGGTTGGGCAGTGCTGGCCTACGACACCATCTCGGGTCGCCTGGTCACCTTCCAGCTTTACGACCAGCAGGGCAACGTCCCGGTTGGCACCGTTCCGCTGCTGATGCTGGACATGTGGGAGCACGCCTTCTACCTGGATTACAAGAACGTCAAGGGCAGCTACGTTGATGCCTGGTGGAACGTCGTCAACTGGGATGATGTTGCCCGCCGCTACGAGGCCGCGAAGACTGCCTACGCAACACTGCTGGTTGGCTAGTCGCTCAACCATTCGGGCCCGGGACATGAAACGTGTTCCCGGGCCCTTCCATCTGTGCGGGGCGTGGGGCGTGTCACCTGCTTCCCAGTTTTGCCTGCCCGGCCTGTACCGGTAGACTTTTGACGCCTGGAGACGTGTCCGAGCGGCCGAAGGTGCAACACTCGAAATGTTGTGTGGTTCATAGCCACCGTGGGTTCAAATCCCACCGTCTCCGCTCATGGAAATGTGGGGCATCTATTGCAGATGCCCCACTTTTTCTTTGCAATCTAGCGGTTCCTGGCCGCCCCACGGTACTTCCGGGATAGCGGCCAGAATTGGTGTCTAAACTCTGGGTTTGGGCGTGTCGTTAGGGTTGCCATCGTCCGGCCCAGCCTTTTCTGGTCCAGAGTCCTTCTTCGGTGGTGGCGTGCTGGTCGTATTGTTTGGGGCCGATGCATGTTTGTTGGCGTGGTTTTTGGGGGATGAGTTGGCGGGTTGGTTGGCCGTTGGTGTGCCAGTCTTTGAGGATCTGTCTTGGGGTGGCGGGGTTTTGGGTGTAGGAGTGGAGGACCCATTCGATGCCGCAGGTGAGGTGGTTTTCGGATAGGCCAGGGTGGGACTTGATGACTTGCTTGACCTGGTTGTTGATTGATTCCACTGGGTTAGTGGTCCGCTCCAAAATGGTGTCGTCTTTGGTGGTGAGGAAAGTGAAGAGCTGATCTTGTTGGTAGAGACGGCTTAGTCGTTGGTAGACCCTCCTGTCTCTTTCGTGGGTGTACCACCAGCTGGCAGGGTTCTTGCCCCTTATAGCGGCTTCTTGGGGGTCATCGCGGGCGTAGGTCCGCTCTTTCAAGTACTCCCCGTACTGGGTGTGGAAAGTAGCTAGAAGACTTGCCCAGATGGCTGCTTGGTCTTTACTGGCAACTTTGAGGAGGCCCTGGGACAGACCCAGCAGAGTCTTACCTGCCATCGTTTTTGGGTTCCTGGTCAGATCCCTAGTGTTATTGCGATGAACGTGTAGCAGGCAGCGTTGAACCATGGTTTCGGGCCAGGATTCTTTGATGGCTTTCAACGCCCCACCACCCCCATCGGTAGTCACTACGAGTGGGGGTGGGATACGGGTAAGGAGAGCCCCGTAAGCGGCGCTGTTTTCACGGTGGCACCATCGCCATCCCAGGATTAGGCCGGTACCTGATCGGGCGATGAGTAGACACCACCCGTAAGCCAGGTAGGTGCCATCAATGAAGACCTGGTCATGGATTTCTCCTGTTACTGGTGGGGAAGGAACAGGAATGTTCCAACACCAAGAGATGCGTCTGCGTAGGCTTCGGCCTGTGGTGGTGGCATCGAAGTCTCTTTGTGTCTGTTTCCCACTGATCCAGGTTAGGAATCGT